>DATFUW010000540.1:0-3946 GCA_035260605.1 Thermoanaerobaculia bacterium
TCGCCGAGGCGCTCCTCGCCCTTCGACCCCGCCTCCCTCGCGTGTGCTATCCTCCGCGCGCCGCCCCGGACCGATGAACGTAAAAAAGAAGCTGCTCGACGCCTCGCGGATGAACCGCGCGATCCGCCGCATGGCGATCGAAGTCGTCGAACGGAACCGCGGAATCGACGATCTCATCATCGTCGGAATCCGCAGCCGCGGCGTCCCGATCGGCGAGCGCATCGCCCGCGAGATCACGGAGATGGAGGGAGTCCCGGTGCCGTTCGGGATCCTCGACATCACGCTCTACCGCGACGACCTGACGACCATCGCGCCGCAGCCGGTGGTCAAGCCGACCAAGCTCCCCGAACCGATCGACGACAAGGTGGTCATCCTGGTCGACGACGTGCTCTACACGGGCAGGACGGTGCGCGCCGCGCTCGACGCGCTGATCGATTTCGGCCGTCCGCGCGTGGTGATGCTGGCCGTGCTGATCGACCGCGGCCACCGCGAGCTCCCGATCCACGCCGACGTCATCGGCAAGACGGTCCCCACCGACGCGGACGAGGTGATCAAGGTCCGCATGGCCGAGCTGGACGGCGAGGATGAAGTGTTGATCATGGAAAAATGAGCATCCGGCGCCTGACGCCCGGCTGCTGAACCATGCGCCAAACCACCTCGTCGCTGAAGTCCAAGGACCTCCTGGGCATCGAGCCGCTGACGCCCGAAGAGATCACGCTCATCCTCGATACGGCCGAAGGGTTCAAGGAGGTCAGCGAGCGTCCGGTGAAGAAAGTGCCGGCGCTGCGCGGGCAACTGGTCATCAATCTCTTCATGGAGGCGTCGACGCGCACGCGGGTCTCGTTCGAGATCGCCGAGAAGCGCCTGTCCGCCGACACGCTGAATTTTGCGGCCTCGGGTTCGTCGGTGGAAAAAGGCGAGACCCTGATCGACACGGCGGAGAACCTGATGGCCATGCATCCGGACATGATCGTGATCCGCCACAAGCACCCCGGTGCGCCGAAGATGCTCGCCGACCGCCTGCCGGCCTCGATCATCAACGCCGGCGACGGCGCGCATGAGCATCCCACCCAGGCGTTGCTCGATGCGTTCACCATCCGTGAGCGCCTCGGCCGGCTGCACGGCGTGAACGTCTCCATCGTCGGAGACATCGCCCACTCCCGGGTGGTCCGATCCAATATCCATCTGCTGACCAGGATGAAGGCCAACGTCACCGTCGCCGGACCGCCGACGCTGATTCCCGCGGAGATCGAGCGGCTCGGCGTGCGCGTGGCGCACTCGCTGGACGAGGCCATCGACGGCGCCGACGTGATCATGATGCTGCGCATCCAGCTCGAGCGTCAGGGAAAGCTGACCTTCCCCTCGCTGCGCGAGTACTACAACACCTTCGGCCTCACCCCCGCGCGGTTGCGCCGCGCGAAGGAAGGCATCCTCGTCATGCACCCCGGACCGATGAATCGCGGCGTGGAGATCGCCTCCGACGTGGCCGACGGGCCGTGGTCGGTGATCCTGGACCAGGTGACCAACGGCGTGGCGGTACGCATGGCCGTGCTGTATCTGCTCGGAGGAGCGCACGCGGAGTGAGAGTCGCGGAATCGATGAACCTGCTGATCACCAACGGCCGCCTCCTCGATCCCTCGCAGCGCATTGACGCCAGGCTCGACCTGTTGATCGAGAACGGCGTCATCACGGGAACGGGGAAGAAGCTGAAATCGAGCGCGCCGGTGCTCGATGCCGGGGGGCTCACGGTCGTTCCCGGGCTTATCGATCTGCACACGCATCTGCGCGAGCCGGGGCAGGAGCACAAGGAGACGATCGCCACCGGGACGCGGGCTGCCGTGGCGGGCGGCTACACCGCGGTCTGCGCCATGGCCAATACGATGCCGCCGAACGACGAGCGGGCGGTGACGGAGATGATCATCGCCGAGTCGGCGCGCAACGGCGTCTGCCGCGTCTATCCGATCGGCGCGGTGAGCAAGGGTCTGAAGGGAGAGGAGCTGGCGGAGCTGGCCGAACTGCGCGCCGCCGGCTGCGTCGCGGTCAGCGATGACGGCATGCCGGTGGCCAACGCCCAACTGATGCGCCGCGCCCTGGAGTACTGCTCGATGCTGCGCATCCCGGTGATCGCCCACGAAGAAGACCGCAACCTCCGCGAGGGCGGCGTGATGCACGAGGGGTACTGGTCGACGGTCCTCGGCATGAGCGGCATCCCCGCGGCGTCGGAGGAGACGCTCGTGGCCCGCGACGTGATTCTCGCCGGCATGACCGGTGCGCATCTGCACGTGGCACATCTGTCGACGAAAGGCGCCGTGGAGTCGGTCCGCGCGGCGCGCCGTGCGGGCGTGCACGTCACTGCCGAAGCGACGCCGCATCACATCGCCCTCGGCGACGACGCGCTGCAGTCGTTCGCTACGAATCTGAAGATGAATCCGCCGCTGCGCCCCGACGCACATCGCCAGGCGGTGATCGAGGGCCTCGCCGACGGAACGATCGACGTCATCGCCACCGACCACGCGCCGCATCACTTCGACGAGAAGAACGTGGAGTTCGATCTCGCGCCGTTCGGGGTGATCGGGCTGGAGACCGCCTTCTCCGTCTGCCACGACAGGCTCGTGCGGCGCCACATCATCGACCTTTCCCGGCTGATCGAGCTGATGTCGTGCGCGCCGGCGCGCATCTTCGGTCTTCCGGGCGGCACGCTGCGCGCCGGGAGCCCCGGGGACGTCACGCTCATCGATCCCACGGTGCGCTTCCAGGTGACGAACACCTTCCACTCCAAGGCCTCGAACTCCCCCTTCATCGGCCAGACCCTGCAGGGGCGGGTCGTGGCCACGGTCGTCGGCGGCGCGGTGCGTCACGATCTGCGCGCTCCCGTCCCGCTCCCTTCCCCCAAGCCGCCGCGCAAGCGCAAGCGATGAAACGCGTCGTAATCGTCGACGACTCGATCGCCTACTGCGAGCTGTGGGCGAAATATCTGAGCGACCGCTATCCCGGAGCCGTGCAGATCGAGACCTACAGCCATCCCTACGACGCTCTGCCGAAGATCGACGCCACGATCGACCTCCTGCTGGTCGATATGGAGATGCCGGCGATGGACGGCCGGAAGTTCGTCGACTACGCCCTGCAGAAAGGAGTCTCGGGCAGGCGGATCGTCGTCACCTCGTCCCATTCCGCCGAGGACCTGCATGCCCGCTTCCGCATCGGCGAAACGATCGCCGTGGTCAACAAGACCGACCCTCGGCAGCAGGAGGCCTTCCTCATGATTTTGGATAGTGTGATGAAGCCGCGAGGCCCGGGGTCAGGTCTTTAATTTGTGATTTTCTCCAGTGGGTAGAGAGGCTCGTCTCCATCGTGTAGAAAATCACAAACTCAAGACCTGACCCCCACCCTTATAATCCCAAGCAATGACTGCACAGACGCCCGCCGCCCCGGCGACTGAGAGCCATCCTTCGTTCAGCCTGAACGACCTGCTCGTCTACATGGCAAAGCAGGAGGCATCCGATCTCCATCTGAAGCCGATGCGCCCTCCGCTGGTGCGGATCCGTGGGAAGCTCGTTCCGGTCAAGACCGAGCCGTTGAAACCGGCGGATCTGGAGAAGATGCTGCTGCCGATCCTGAACAAGCCGCAGCGCGACAAGTTCGATGCGCAGCAGTCGGTCGACTTCGGCTACGGCGTGCCGGGCGTGGCGCGGTTCCGCGGGAATCTCTACATGCAGCGGGGCACGGTCGGCGCCGTCTTCCGGCGGATCCCCATTCAGATCCTGGGCGTCGATGCGCTGGAGCTGCCACGCGCCGTGCGCGACCTCACGCAGGCGCCGGACGGCCTGGTCCTGGTGACCGGTCCGACCGGCTCCGGGAAATCGACCACCCTGGCGGCGATGATCTCCGAGATCTCGGAGAAGGAGCCGCTGCACATCGTCACTATCGAGGACCCGATCGAGTTCCT
>DATFUW010000541.1:0-2737 GCA_035260605.1 Thermoanaerobaculia bacterium
CGCTGCAGTGGCCGAAGTGTGAAGCGGCCGGGGACCCGCTACATCCGGACTTTGCGCTCGATCTGGGCCACGGCCTTGGTCGCGTTCTCGCGGACGGTTCCGTCGGTGTCGTGCTCGGCGACGCTGCGGAGGGCGCCGAGGACGCTGGGGTCGCCCGCCCGGCCGAGGGCCATCGCGGCGCGCCAGCGAACTTCGGACGATTCGTCGGTCAGCGCATTGAGCAGCATGGACACCGCTTCCGACCCGCCGATCGCCCCGAGCGTCAGGACGGTCTCATTGCGGTCGCGCACCGAAGGCGACTCCAGCGGAATGCGGAGTGCGGCGACGGTCGAGGCATCGTGTACCCGGCTCAGCGAATTGATCGCTTCCCACCGCCGGAACGGATCGGGATTGCGCACGCCGGTCTGAAGGAGGGCCAGCCCGTCGGCGCAGTCGAAAAACGACAGGCCGAGCGCGGCGTTCCAGCGAACGTCGGCGTTCTTGCTGGTCAGGCCGGGCCGGAGTGCCGCGAGGATGTCGTCACGCTTCGCCACGCGCGAAAGCGCCCAGAGCGACCGCCAGCGGACGTGTGGGTTGTCGTCGTCGAGCGCGCTTTCGGCGAGGACCGGCAGAGCCCGAGGATCGGAAAAGACGCCGAGGAAATTGGCGACCTCCCACCGGAGCTGCGGGTTGGGGTCGTGTGCGTGCGCGAGGAGCGAAGGGACCGCGGCGGCGCCGAGGGCCACGATCTCCTTGCGCGCCTCGCCGCGCGTTTTCTCGTCCGCCAGCCGCTCCACCGCTGCGGTAGCCGGGTCGGTGACGGTCGTCGTCGGTCGGGGAGGAGGTGCCGGGCTGGTGCGGCACGATGCCAACACCAGCCCGGCAGCCAGAACGGCTCCAAGGGTCTTGTTCGAGATCAATTCACCGCATCCTGATATGCGTGTCGCAGATGATCGTACGCCGATTTGTAGTTTTGGAACCCAATGTCCTGGACGGCGGAATTCAGCTCGCGCGTGGCGCTGCTGATGTTGACGCCGGCCGCCTGACGCTTCTGCAGCGTGTCCTGGACGATCGACTGCACCAGTCCGAGGAACCCGCCGAAGCTCTCCGGGAGTTCGAACAGCGAGATCTTCGTGTTTCCGTTGCGGGTCAGATCGAGCTCGATGTACATGCGCAGCCAGTCGTCGCGGAGGGTCGTCAGATTGTCCGAAGTCTGTCCCTGCTGAAGCTGCAGGTTGTCGACCTTCGTCTCCACGCGGGTGGCGGTGGTGTCGAGCCGGACCGAGGTGGTCTCGAGACGGTTCTCGGTGGTGATGATGCGCTGGGTGGTGGCCTCGATGCGGCCGGAGGCCGCGCCGAGTGCGTCGAGCTTGGCCTCGACCTTGGCCACGTCGGCGGTCGTGTTCACCGTCTGCAACTGGGCGTTGTTTTCCGACGTCTGAGTGGCGCGGCTCGACGCGGTGACGTCGAGGTTCGTCGTCACGAGCGTCTGATGCGCCGATTCGGCCGCGGAGTTGTTGTCGTCGTAGGACTTCTGCAGGCAGCGCGACAGCCACTGCACCGGGAAGTTGGCGACGATGGTGATGGCCTGCAGATCGGCGCTGGTGAGCACGTCGCTCGGCGTGAGGTCCTGGATGGCGTTACCGGCGAAGCCGATCGTCCCGGCGAAGTTCTGGGCCGTGCGGATCTCGCCGACGTTGCCGAATCCCGGAATCAGCGTGCCGTTGGACGGGCACGGCAGCCGCGCGTACTGCGAAGCCGTCTGCGCGACCGAGTTCCAGTCGATGTTGTTCAGGCCGATCTCGTTCGCCAGCGAAGAGAGCGATCCCGGAATCGCGGAGATCGCGCCGGTGAAGAGGTCCTTGATGCTGTTGAAGGCGCTGGTGGCGTACCCGGGAAGGGCCTGGAAGAAGTCGACCACGTCCTGGATGATGTTGTTCAGATTGCAGATGACGTTGTTCGGGAACGACGTTCCGCTGCAGTCCTGGTCGGGGGCCATGTGCAATGCTTCGCTGGACACGCGTCCGCCCGCCGCCTCCGCCTGCGCGTGCGAGAGCATCTGCGACCACTGCGCGGTATGCGCCGAGAGCGCGGAGTTGAGCAGCAGCAGGTCCTGCGGACTGGCATTCCGGATCTGCTGTTCGACCTGCGCCAGCCGCTGCTGGTAGTCCGGATGGACCATCTGCGCGGGGATCTGCTGCAGGGCATGGATCATCGACAGCATGGGCTGGCGGATGATGTCGGGACCGAAGGGCGTGCCTGCGGGGGCCAGCGACAGCGCCAGCTCGCGCGGCGAGGGGACCTGGTTGCCGTTCTGCAGCGCGGCGCTGACCACGTACGGCATCTGCCGCCAGTACGGTACGCGGTCGAGCTGCTGTTTGAGCGACTGCAGGTCGGTCGCGGAAAGGGCGCGGATGGACTGCTGCGCCTGGGCGACCGACGTGTCCTGCGCGCCGAAACGGGCGCGGACCGGCTCGGGAAGTTTGCCGATGTCGGTGACATAGCCGAGCAGCTCGCTGCGGAAGACCTCGAGGTCCTCCGCGGACTGCGCGAACAGCGGCGCGGCGGCAAACGCGGTGAGGGTCAGAATGAGCGCGAGGCTTCGAATTCTCGTCTTCATGATTTCCCTCCTCACTTCACCGCTTCGCCGTAGGCGGAGCGATAAGCCTCGTACGCCTTGACGAAGTCTCCGGCCAGCCGCAGCGCATCGCCGCGGCTGATCTCACGCTCGGCACCATAGATGTTCTGGCCGGCGAGC
>DATFUW010000542.1:0-3475 GCA_035260605.1 Thermoanaerobaculia bacterium
ACGCTGCAGTTTCTCCGACCTGTAGAGTGACTCCAGCTCCAGATCGAAGTGGATGGACTTCACTTCTTCGATCCCCACGCGGCGCGCGGGGGAGTCGACCGACAGCCCGTCGATCCGCCCGGTCACGGTGATGTCCCAGCCGCGATGTTTCCGCCGGTGGACCACGTGCACCTCGGCGCGGTAGTTCGCGTCGTCGGCGGCCCGCATCTCCGCGCGGCGCGTGTGCACGTCCTGACCGAGCCACATGCGGCGGAAGCCGTCGCCCCGCTCGACGCCGATCCGGCGATCGGTCGCCGGATGGACCAGATCGCCGACCGAACAGAAGACCTGCCGCTGGTCGTGGTCGACGCGCATGGAAACGATTGTAGACCCGGCTACAGCACCTCGACCTGCTCGCCGAGGACGAACGCCGCGAACTCGTCGCCGCGGTAGCTGGCGAGCTGCACGGCCGGCGTGTAGATGTGATCGGACAGACGAAGGTAGGTTTCGCGCACGTTCTGCTTGTTGCGTGCGAGGTTCTCGGCCGTCAGATCTCCGGCCAGAGAGAAGAGCCGCTGAAAATCGGCGCGCGGGAGGCGCACCGGATTGCGGACGTCGTCCGAGAGCGGGTCCCACTCTCCGATCAGCACTTCGCCGCCGCCCATGGCGTGCTCGTCGGGTCTCATGCAGACGATGATCTCCGTGGGGACGAGCTTCTCGTGCGTGGTGTCGGTCTGCGGGGTCGAGCCGCCCTGTCCGCGCTGATGGAATTCCTGGCGCAGGATCATCACCAGCGGTTCGGTGCTGTCGATGGCCACGGCCTCGACGTCCGCCGGGGCGAAGCCGACGATCTCGCCGACCTCCACTTTGTCGAGCCCCTTGAGCGAGACCATGCCGATCAGCCGGATGCCGATGAACTCCACGCCGTTGACCGAGGGATCGAACCCGTAGTAATCGCCCCACCGCGTGCCCAGGCGGTAGATCTGCTGGCCTTCGCTGGCCAGCTCGTTCGACAACTCCTGGAACAGCGACATCGAGCCGACGATCCCTTCGTTGATCAGGTGCCCGTTGGCATTGACGTAGGCGTAGAACTCGCGAGCGTGCTGCGTGTGATCGATGACGTCGACCCCTTTGGCCAGCGGGGCGAAGAACTGCGTGACCTTCTTCTCCTCGTAGCCGTACCCCACGAGGAACTCGGCGAACTCCTCGATCTCCTGCGTCGCCTTTCCTGTGGTCAGCCGCGACAGCTCGACGATTCCCGGCCCGTAGAACTCGTTGATCCGTTCGTAGGCCTCGGAGCCTTTCATCGGCAGGAGCCGGTAGTAGCCGAAGTTGAGCGCGATGCGCAGCCCCTTGTTGAAGGCGAAGCCCTTGGTGCGCATCTCGGCGTAAGCGCGCTGGACCTCGACGGCGGCCCGGACGAGGCGCAGCGACCGCCGGGTGGTGTAGAACGCGCCGTCGCCGAGGAACTTCTCGAAGGTCAGCATGTGGCGCTGGGCGATCGACTCCAGCCTGCGCTGGAAGAGCAGCATCTGCCGGTAGGAGTTGATCTCCTCCTTGCGTCCGGCGCGGCGGATGTTGCCGAGGGTCTCGGAGAAATTCGAGATGTCGTAGATCAGGCCGAAGCGGTGGATCATCGGATCGAGCACGCCGTGGCGTCCGAAGTCGAGCGGCCGCGTCGAGCGCGAATAGGAGTTGCCGTTCCGTTTGTCGGCCGAGAGGACGCGGCCGTCCGAGGCAACCGTCATCCAGAGGATCCCGTGGCGCAGCAGGTTGAGCACGCTGAACTCCCGCAGCCGGCGGGCGATGAGTTGGAACTGCTCGCGGTCCTCGCGTGACAGCGCGTTCTGCACGTCGGGAAGCTCGAAGAGAAATCCGTGGAAGCGGCTGTCCAGCAGCGCCGCCACGGAAATGGGCTGATCGGCGTTGATGCCGAAGAACGGCACCGCCGCGCGAAAGATCTGGTCGCGCTGCAGCAGGTCCGCCGCCAGATTCCGCAGGCGTTCGACTCCGTCGCGGAACGACTGGAAGTCGCGGCGCAGGTAACCGTTGAGGAAGGAGCGGAGCTCCCGCAGGTCGGGTCCGATGAACTCCTCGGTGAGAATCAGCACGTCGTCCTGCAGCAGCCGGAAGAACTGCAGGGCGACCTGCTCCTCGCCGTCGAGGATCGATGCCGCCTTCGTGGCGATCTGCGTCATCTGATCGCGCGTCTCGACCGACCATTTCGAGAAGATCCGGTACTTCAGCGCGTCTCCCTGCGTCCGCCCGGCCTGCGTATCGATGGCGCTGACCCTGCGGGGGATCGATGCGAACTGCCGCGACACGTCGAAGGAGTGCGCCAGCCAGAACACCGCGTGATAGTCGTTGAGCAGGTTCGACATGAGCGCGTTCTCCGCCACCTTCATCAGCGGCATCAGGTACGCGGTCAGCGCCGCCTGCGCCTTGTCACGGGAGTCGGGGTTGCGTTTGAGCTGCCAGACGACCTCCTCGGCCAGCCAGCGGTCGAGTTTCGCGTCGAGCTCCTTCATCACCGAGGTCTCGGCCAGCGGAAAGCCGAGGGAGGGGAGTTGGGTCTCATCGGCGGGGAAAATCTTGTAGGGCTCGGGCAGCAGCGCATCGGCGCGCGGGAACAGATCCTCGACCGTTCGCGCGAGATCGACCGGAAGCAGGAACATCGAGGCGTCCGGGCGGGCGGTCAGATAGTCGATCAGTGGCGAGGTCATGACCCGAGGGACGGAAGTATAGCGGTGCGAAAACCGAATTTCGATGGCGAACTTCGGATGAAGCTCGGCAGCAGGCGAGTGCGGAATCCGCGACACGGCGGAATGCTAAACTCGCGGCGATGCCCGCTCCCCAGACCGCCGCCCCTCCCGCAGCCTGCCCGCGATGCAACGGCTCCGGATGGGTGCCCGTACCGGGGGACGCTCTGCGCGTTGAACCCTGCGGCTGCCAGGGCGATCTCCGCCGGCGCCAGCGCATCATCGCCGCGAACGTCCCGCCGCGCTACTACCATTGCCGTCTTCAGACCTTCTATCCGCGCAATCAGGGCAAGCTCATGGCGGCCAAGGAGCGCGTCCAGCAATTCACCGACGGCTGGGTCCCGGGCGTGAACGACGGCCGCGGACTGCTGCTCATGGGGAGCTGCGGGTCGGGCAAGACGCACCTCGCCGTGGCGGCCCTGCTGGAGATCATTGACACCGGAAAACCCGGACGCCTGCTCTTCAGCAACTTCCAGGACCTGATTCAGGAGATCCAGGCGTCGTTCGATTCGGACGACGCACCGAGCAAGTCGGAGATCCTGCGGCCGCTGCTGGAGGTCGACCTGCTGGTGCTCGACGAGCTCGGATCGCAGAAGCCGTCGATGTTCGTCCAGGACACCCTCTACTACATCATCAACAGCCGCTACAACGGGCAGCGGACGACGATCTTCACCACGAACTACGCCGACGATCTCGGGGAGCGCATCGGGGAGCGCCTCCGGAGCCGGCTTTACGAG
>DATFUW010000543.1:0-3698 GCA_035260605.1 Thermoanaerobaculia bacterium
GCCGCGGCTCCTGCTGCTCGACGAGCCGCTGGCCTCGATCGATCAGCCGCTGCGCGAGCGGATCCTGATGTTTCTCCGCCGCGTCCGCGACCTCGGCGTTCCGATGATCTACGTCACGCACCAGCCGTTCGAGGCCATCGCCCTCAGCGCCTGGTGCATCGTCCTTCGCGACGGGCGGGTGGCGGCCGAGGGAAGGCCGCGCGAGGTGCTGTACGCCGATCCGTCTTCCGGGGACCTGGAGAACGCCTTCGAGATCTCCAATCCGCAGCACGAACCCGCGAAAGGCATCACCCGCGCGCGGACCGCGGAGGGGACGGAGCTCGTGCTGCCGTACGACCGCGTCGCCGATGCGGTGTTTCCGCTCGTGGTCCGGATCAGCGGAGAGGAGATCGTGCTGTTCGCGGAGCGGCCCGCGGTGATGTCGTCGCGCAACGTGATCGAAGGCGAGATCGTCTCCGAGCGCTCGTTCGACGGGGCCGTCGATCTGGTCATCGCCACACCGGCGCACGTCCGCGTGCGCATCACGCGCGCCGCCGCCGACGACCTGCAAGTCGCCGCGGGCGTGCGCGTGTGGCTGGCAATGCGGAGCCGCTCTTTCCGCATCGTCGGGTAGAATTTGCACGATGCTGATTCGAGGATTGGAAACCGACGAGATCCGGGTGCTGCAGGAGTTCCGGCGTGTGACCGCGGACGCTCTATCCCTGGCTGCGATCAACGCCATCAAACATCCGGCCGGTGGCGGCGAGGCGCCGGCACGCTCGCTCGTCACCAAGGGCTACCTGACCGCCGATCCGGCCGGAGAGATATTCAAGCTCACCCCAAAAGCCAAGGAATTCCTTGCATCGGAGCCGAAGCCGGAGTTCGAAGAAGGCTCGGCGACCGCAGGGGACGCAACTTCGGAATGATGCACAGGAACGAGTGCACTCTGCTAAGCTGAGCTTTATCAGCAGTTTACCGCTTCAGGTCACATCGCCCTGGAATTTCCACAGGCGTAACATGCGTTGACTCAGTGATTTAAGCAAGTTACGATTCGCTCGAGGGCTGAGATGAAGCATGGCCAAAAAGCAAAAGCAAAAGCAGCCAAAGCAAAAGCCCCAAAGAAAAGCCACCAAAAAGTCATCGCGAAAAGCAAAAGCAGCCCAACCGTCCGCGCCGCGAAAGCCGGCGGCAAGGGTCCCAGCCGGACGCCCGTCCCCGCCGCAAAAGGGCGTAGTGAAGGGCGTGCCGCAGAGGCCGTCGCTTTCAACAACCCCATCGTTGCCGGCGCGTTCAAGCACGCTGTCAAAAAGTATCCGACCGCTTTCCGGCGGCTCACCGATTGACGGCGGGGTGCGCTATCTGACGGTGCAGGACCTGGTCGATCTTCACCGGGCGGTGAGCGCCGAGTTCGGAGGAACGCAGGCGCACCCGGGGGTGGTCGAGTCGCAATTCGGGCTGGTGAACGCGGTGCAGCGGCCGCAAGTGACGACGCTGGGGCGCGAGGCCTATCCGACGTTTTCGGACAAGGTCGCGGCGTTTCTCTTCGCGCTGCTGACCAACAGCCCCTTCCGCGGAGGCAACCGGCGTGTTGCGCTGGCGTCGCTGGTGGCGTTCTGCGAACTGAATCACCGCACGATCGACGCGCGCGTGCTCGACGAGAAGACCGCGGAGACGCTGTTCAAGCGTGCCGCCGGATACCGCGAACTCGGGATCCCGCCGGAGAACGTCTTCCGGGAGATCCGCGAAGTGCTCGGGCGGGCGATCGTCTAGGAGTCTGCGCGGCAGAAATGTCCGTACGCGAGACCGGATTTGAGGCGCGTAGCGGTGACAACTCGCCGAAAATCCGGTTGGGCCGCTGATCCGCTTTCGCAGCAGGACAATTTTCTGCCGCGCAGACTCCAAGCGCCGGCCCTCCATGTAGCGCCGGCCCTCCGGCCGGCGTTGTAGTGCCGGCCCTCCGGCCGGCGTTCAAGTCTCGACAGACGATCAGAGTCGTCTGAGAGACGGCTCTACAGGGGGGGTGTTGCCGGTCTCCTGTTCGGGGCGCAGCGCGGCATTGATCCTTCCGAGGAGAATGCGCGCGACACGCAGATCGTGCCCGGCGTCGATCAGAAGGATGGTGATGTCGCCGCCGGCCCACATGAGTCCGGCGATGACCAGCAACTGCGTTGCCTCGCCGAGGAGCGTCATCAGCGCGGCCGTCCCGCTGGTGGCCAGGCCGGTCACCACCTCGCCGATCAGCATCAGGACCATGAGGATTGCGAGGATTTTGAACAGACGTGCGATGTAGCGGAGTGTCACATACGGCTCGAGGTCCTGATCGCGGACCTCCTCCTCGTGCAGCCGCTTTTCAGATTCCGTTACCACGACGACCTCCTGACTGCGTTTACCCGTTCCCGAATCCGCGCCATCGTGCGCGGTATCCGCGAACGTCGATGTGCACAAACGGTCCGTGACCGCAGCATGCGGAATAAACGCCAACTCCGCCGACCAGGGATGGATTCGCCGCTTCGACCCGCTCCGCTGCCTGCTGGATGACCTCGGCGTCCCGGATGTCCACCTTTCCATCTCCGTTGAGATCGTCCATCGAGCCGTTGCCGTCGTTGTCGACGAAGACGTCCGAGGCGTCGCCGTACATGTGCCGGCTGAGGTTCGCCCGTCCTTCGGTGTTTCCGCCGCTGACGTTGTAGGTCGGCGTTCGGAAGCCGCTCATGATGCTCATATGGCGCACCGGATGTCCCATGTTCTGCAGCTCCTGGATCGTCAGCTCCAGCTTGTCGACGAGCTGAGGGCGCAGCAGCAGGTATTTCGGCCAGACGTCCGCCTGGTTGTGGGTGAGGAAGTCGCGCAGCCGGAAGTGCGGCGACACCGGCGTGTTTTCGTTCTGCGGGGTCACCTGGATGAACCCCGCCGGATCGGCGTAGGCCGGTGTTTTCGGACGGCCACCGTTTTCGAACGGCCATGTGCCGAGGTAGTACAGGCCGATTTTCCCGCCCTGTTTCTGCGCGAAGGGGACGAGCGTGATGAGACTGAAGTTGTCGAGCGAACGCGTGGCCTGCTGCAGCTGCACCGCGAGCCTGTAGATTCCGGGACTCCGCGGCGCGATGAATTGCGACGTCGTCTGCGCTCCACCGCCTGTCAGGACCGTCTTCCCGCCGGCCGGTGCGTTCTTCACGATCGGAGCGCCGGGGACACGGGTAGTGAACAGCAGTTTCCCGCTGGCTCCCCGCAGAGGGCTGAGGAACTGCATCATGGCGTCGCTGATGTACGCGGTCTTCGGCCCGCTCGCGAGCAGCGTCGAGGCGATCTGCCGCGTCGGCGTCACCGTGGGGGCCGGAGTGCGGATCCCGATCGCCGCCTGCTGCCGTGCGACCTCACTCCGCTGTTCGAGCGCCTGGTGCACCGCACCGACCCATCCGATCATGAACGCGATGACCACCAGCCCGGCGATTCCGGTGAAGGTCCGCTCCTGCCGTTCGGTCAGACCGCCGAAGACCCGGTGCCGGCGCCGGGGGACCGGCGGCAGCTCGTGTGTGGTCACGGCCGCCTTCGGTTCATGATCGATGCCGGTTGCGCTCCATCCGTGCCCTCGTCATGGGAAGTAGCCTCGCGGAATTCGCAACTGCTGCCCGCCGGACGAATGGATCAGCAGCGTGTGCCACGTGTCTTCGGCGGACGGATCGGAGTAGAAGAGCAGCCGATACTGCTGCCGCAGCTCT
>DATFUW010000544.1:0-2325 GCA_035260605.1 Thermoanaerobaculia bacterium
GGTACTGTGAAGTGGTTCAACGACGCGAAGGGCTACGGATTCATCACCACATCAGGCGGCGAGGACGTCTTCGTCCACTTTTCCGCGATTCAGGGTCAGGGCTTCCGCTCGCTGGCTGAAGGCACAGCGGTCGAGTTCGACCTCGTGCAGGGTCCGAAAGGGCTGCAGGCGGCGAACGTCACGATCGCCAACGCTTGACCGCCTGACACGCGGATCACCGCGGCGCTACCTTCTCCCCCGGCTTCGGCGGAGTGCCAACGTCGTTGAAGTCGCGCATGAAGACGAGCAGCCCGTAATTCGGCTGATTGCGAGTGAACCCGGCGACGAGCTGGTCGTTGTAGCGGTCGAGGAAGAAGTCGAACGGATCGCTCGGGTCGGTGTCGGCCACCTGCATGTCTGCATCGACCATCAGCAGCTTTCCCATCCGCAGCGTCCCCTCTTTGTAATACATCGTGTTCTTCTCCTCGGGATGCGGCAGGCGCAGTTCGGGAAGATGCCTTCCGGCATCGAAGATCTGCATTAGCTCCGCCCCCTCGACGTACGCATTGACGAGGTGCAGCTCCACCTCCGGCGGCGGCAGCATTTTCTGCGGATCGAGCAGAAGATCGTTCTTGTCGGCGGTCACTCCGTGCTCTGCCGGCATCTTCAGCATCTTCTCGAGCGTGATGTGGACGGCCTGCAGCAGTCCGAGCCCGTTGATGCCGCAGATGCTGATCTTCGTGGGATGGAGGCGGATGCGGCCGTTGTCGGCGGAGACGTCCGCCCACATGGTGAACGGAATGTCGACGATCTTGTGGATGACCCCTTCCTGCTTCAGTTGCTTTCCAGCCATCGTGATGTGCAGGTCGCGCAGCGGCGCGCCGGCGTAGCCGAAGACGTAGCGGTTCATCAGATGGTCGAGGCTGGCGCTCTCCATGCCGATCTGCGCGCGGTCGATGTCCATCACGAACGACGTCTTGTTGTCGAAGTTCAGCGGCGCTCCCTTCGTTTTCGGGACCATCGTGCCGCGGAGCGTGTGGATCTTCAGGATCGTGTCGGCGTCGACGTGGAAGTCGACGTTGCGCATCACGGCCTGCACGAGCGCGTGTGCCTGCGCTTCGGTCGGGGTCGGAATCGGCTCGGTGCCGATCGGCGGGATACGCGTGACCGGAGGGCCGGCCGAGGGGGCAGGAACGTGCACGCAGCAGCAGGCCGGCAGGAGCAACAGCGAAAGGAGCACCGCCGCGACGCAGGCCACGATCGCGGCGGTCTTCCATGAAGGCGGGCGGAGCATTTCACATAGTTTGCCAAGCCGGCGATTGCAATTGACCGGAATACGCTCTGCCCGCTAAGGTTATTACCATATTCGCGTGCTTCGTCTCCTGGTCTCGTTCCTCCTTGCGTTCGCCCTTCCCCTGCACGCCTCGACGCTCGATGCGCTGCGGTCGAACTTGCTTGCCTACTACACCGGAGCCGGTGCGGACAGGACGACGCAAGCGATGCACGATGCGCTCTCGGCGCTCGAGGATTCGGCACGGACGTACAGCGCGCCGGGGTATCTGCTGTCGGACGGGCGCTGGTCCGATATCGATTACAGCGACGTCCCGGACGGCGGGTGGTCACCGTGGGACCACACGCGGCGCCTGATCGTGATGGCTAAGGCGTACCGCACACCGGGGGCGCTGTACAACGATCCCCTGCTCCGCGCGCAGATCGAGTCGGCGCTCTCGTACGTCCCGAAATACTACGGCTCGCTGACGCTGCCGCTGGGCAACTGGTGGTTCTGGTCGATCGGCGTGCCGCTGGATCTCGGACCGACGCTGATGCTGATGCGCGGCGCGATCGACGACTCGGTCTACGACGCCTGCGTCACGTCGCTGAGCGTGCACATCGGTCTGTCGTCGACTTCGCGCGCGCTCGTCGGACCGGTCCCGGTCGGTGAAAACCTCGTCTGGTCGGCGTTCGACCACCTCTGCCTCGCGCTGCTGCGCGACGACCCGTCGATGCTCCCCTCCGTGGTCGAGGCGATGGACACCGCGTGCGCTGTGACGAGCGGCGACGGGATTCAGAGCGATGATTCGTTCCACCAGCACGGGCCGCAGCTCTACACCGGCGGGTACGGCGGTTCGTTCGCCAACGACGTGGCGCGGTACGCGCTGGTGACGCGCGGCACCGACGCCGCCCTCCCACCCAAGGCGATGGCCACGTTCCGTGACTATCTGGCGAACGGAATCGTCTGGTCGCTCTACGGCAACTACTTCGACGTCTCGGTCGTCGGCCGCGAAGTCGCACGGCCATCGACGACCGGATTCAACGGAATCGCCGCGCTGCTGCAGGCCGCGCACG
>DATFUW010000545.1:0-4546 GCA_035260605.1 Thermoanaerobaculia bacterium
GTCAGGCGTTGTGACCGGCGTCAACGCGGAAGAACGTCCGCGCCCGGGGAGTCAGCAGATACGCGACGAGGGCGAGGGCGATGGGGACCCCGATCAGCGTGCGGGAATCCATGAGAAGGCCGTTGATCAGGTCCCCGGTTCCATTCGCCGCCAGCATCCCGAGGGCCGTCCACCATCCGAAGCGCCTCCCCTTCCAGAGCCCGACGGCCGCGATGACGCAGGCGGTGCAGACCACGAGCATCAGCACCACCGCGGCGGGGCCGAGTTGCAGGAGCCCCTCGTGTCCGCGGGGATTGACGCGCCACATCGGATCGAGAACGCCGCCTGGAACGAGGAGCGACGCTGCGGCGAACCCGCTGGCAGCGGCTCCGAACACGAAGAAAATCGAAAGCGCGGTGATGCCCGCGGGCCGCATGAAATGTACGGCACAGGCAGCGATGCCTGCGCCGTACACGAGAGTCTAGTACTCGATCCGGCTGGCGCGGAAGAGGTTGTTGTCCTCCCACGAGCCGCGCACGGCGATGTGGTCCCCGGGGCGGGCGTTCCAGACGTTCACCGGCCGGAGCGTATTCATGTGACTGAGATCGATCTTGTACGCCATCCCGGTGGCATCGTCACGCACCCGCATGTAGTTGAGGCGGTGATTGACGTTCAGAACGGTCGCGCTCATCCAGCCGGCGGAACCGTACGGAACGCCGTGGTACATCGGATCGTTGGCGTAGGTCGGCTCACCGGAAAGGGCGATCAGGTTCGCGTTGACTCCGCCGTTCGTCACCATGCCGTCGATGCGCACGCGGTCGCCGACGCGCAGATCGCGGTTGCCCGCGGTCGCGGCCGGCACCCAGTAGGTGTACGCGCCATGGTCGAGCGTGACGCGATACTGGTCTCCCACGCGGGTGATTCTGCTGATGCGTCCGGTCGTCGAGATCCGGTTCGCGGAGTACTGGACCGGTTCGACGGCAAATGCGGGGGCGCTCATGGAAAGCGACAGCCCGAGTGCGACTGCCACTTGAAGTGCGACGTGTTTGACTTTCATCGATGTGTCTCCTTGTCAGAATGCTACCCATCACTCACGCAAGGAGATTGCCACGATTGACCGATGGCCGGCGCGGACCGGCCGCGTCAGTGCGCGGCGGCCATATCGAGCCGGCGATTGCGCCGCGTTCCGGGAAGGCAGCTCTTGTGCTCGATGTGGTACTGATACTCGTCCCGGAATTTGCGGACCGATGACATGACCGGACCGGTCGCTGCGTCACCCAGCGCACAGAGCGACTTCCCGCTGTCCTTGAGGTCGACCACCGAACCGATGTTGCTGGCGATGTCGTAGAGGTTGTCGACGTCGCCGGGGCGTCCCCCTCCCCGCTCGATGCGGTCGAGAATCGTCTCCATCCAGTTGGTCCCCTCGCGGCACGGGGTGCACTGTCCGCAGGATTCGTGTGCGAAGAACTTCGCCAGGCGCCATGCGGCCTCGACCAGGCAGACCGAATCGTCGAGCACGATGATTCCGGCGGAGCCGAGCATCGAGCCGGCCTTCATCAGTGCATCGAAGTTCAGCGGGATGTCGATCTCGTCGGCGGTCAGCATCGGCGCCGACGCTCCGCCCGGAATCACCGCCTTGAGCTTCCGCCCCTCGGGCACTCCGCCGCAGTGATCGAAGATAAGCTCGCGGATCGTGATGCCCATCGGGAACTCGTAGACGCCCGGCTTCCGGACCGTCCCGGAAACGCAGTAGAGCTTCGGGCCGGTGTTCTTCGGAGTGCCGAACGACTTGAACCAGTCGGCGCCGTTGTTGACGATCAGCGGCACGCAGGCCAGCGTCTCGACGTTTTGCACCACGGTGGGCCCGCCGAACACGCCGATGATCGCCGGGAACGGCGGCTTGACGCGCGGCTGCCCGCGATGGCCCTCGAGCGATTCGATCAGACCCGTCTCCTCGCCGCAGATGTACGCGCCCGCTCCGCGGGCCACAGTGATGTCGAGATCGAAGCCGCTGCCGAACACGTGCTTGCCCAGATATCCGCGCTGCCGCGCTTCGGCCAGTGCCGCCTCCAGCACCGTCGAGCCATAGTGAAACTCGCCACGGATGTAGATGTACGACATCGGACACGAGCCGATGGCGTACGCGGCGATGATCATCCCCTCGATCAGCAGATGCGGGTTGCGCTCGATCAGCAGCCGGTCCTTGAACGTCCCCGGCTCCGACTCGTCCGCATTGCATAGCAGGTACGTCGGCTTCGGCGCGTTCTTCGGAACGAAGCTCCATTTCGCGCCCGTCGGGAAGCCGGCGCCGCCGCGCCCCCGCAGCTCCGAGTCCTTGACGAGCTGCGTGATCTCCTCGGGCTTCATCGTCAGGGCCTTCTCGGCCGCCTTGTAGCCGCCGGCACCGAGATAGACGTCGATCGAGGCCGAGTTCGGCTTGTCGATGTTCGCGGTGAGGATCCGGATCGGTTCCATGGCTCGGCTACTTCAAACGCTGCAGCAGGGCGTCCACCTTCTGCACGTCCATGTTCTCGTGGTAATCGTTGTTCACCTGCACGACCGGCGCGGTGCCGCATGATCCGAGACACTCGACTTCGGTGACCGTGTAGCGGCCGTCGGGGGTGGTCGCTCCGGGGTTGACCCCCAGCTTGGCGCAGACGTGATCGTAGATGTCGTAAGCCCGGTTCACCATGCAGCTCAGGTTCGTGCAGACCTGGACGTGGTACTTGCCGACCGGCCGCTGGTTGTACATGTTGTAGAACGAAACGACGCCGAACACCGTCGCCGGCGAGAGGTCGAGCAGCGAGCCGACATAGTGCACCACCTCCGGGGAAATCCACCCCCAGACTTCCTGCGCCAGGTGCAGCGTCGGCAGCAGCGCCGCCTCGCTGTTGGGATAGCGCGTCAGGATGTGCTCGAAGCGTTGCCGGGCCTCGGGAGGAAACTCGACGTGGGACTTCGGATCCGGAAAGCGATCCGGAGCGTACGGGTTGTCGGGATGTAATTCAGCCATCAGTCAGTGCCAGTCGAATGTCTTCTTCTTCCAGACGTACGCGTATCCCACGCCGAGCAGGGCGATGAATACCACCATCTCGCCGAACAGAAACCAGCCCGACGGACCCGAGGCCGCATCGCGATAGATCACCGCCCAGGGATAGAGGAACGCCGCCTCGATGTCGAACAAAATGAAGAGCATGGCGATCTGGTAGAAGCGCACGTTGACCCGCTTGCGGTTCTGATCGAGCATCGGCACGCCGCTCTCGTAAGGCTCCAGCTTCGCGGGGTTCCGCTGATGGCGCCCGATCAGCCAGTTGAGGATCAGGATCACCACGCCGAGCCCGATGGCGGCGATGAGCATGATGAGCACCGGAAGAAACGTGTGCGTCATACGCGGCGGTGAATGCTAGTCGCAAACCAGGCGAGGGGCAAGGCGGGTTACGCTGCGGTGTCGTTCAGATAGGCCATCGCGCTCTCGCGCGAATCGAAGATCTTGAACACCGTGTCCAGCTTCGTGATCTTCAGGAGCGCCAGGATGCGGTGCGACGGCTTGACCAGCGCCATCTTGCGCTGCCGGTCCTCGAATTTCTGCAGGTAGCCGATCAGCTCGCCGAGCCCGGTGGAGTCCATGTAGTTGATGGACTCGAAATTGATCATCACCGGGCCGGTATCCTCGTTCAGCACCTTCTCCAGATAGCTGGAAAACTCCCGCGCGCTCTCCCCGAGCTTGATGACCCCCTGAATGTCGAGGACGGTGACGCTGTCGATCCGATTCTTGATGATGTTCAAGCGACCGTAGTCTAGCGCAAAAGCGGCACAGCGGAGCCTCAGGAGGAGGTGCGCTTCTCCCGCTGCCCGATGCGGTCGGTGACCATGGAGATGATCGCCAGCAGCAATGCGCCGACGCACGCCCAGCCGAAGCTTTCGATGCCGAAACCCGGCACGAGCCAGGCCGTCAGCTCGAGCATGATCCCGTTCAGCACGATCAGAAACAGCCCGAGGGTCACGATCGTCAGCGGCAGCGTCAGCACGAAGAACACCGGCCGCACGAGCGCGTTGAGCAGCCCGAGCACCAGCGCGGCGATCGCCAGCGACAAAAACCCGTGGACATGGAAGCCCGGCACGAGCATGACCACGAGCAGCAGCGCGAGTGTGTTCAGCAGCCACCGCAGGAGAAGATTCACCGGCGCCAGCTCTCGACAACCCGGATTTCCCGCGCCGCGAGCTCGTCCATGAATGCCTGCGGCGGGATGCAGCGCTCCTGCGGCAGCGCTCCCTTCGCGGTCGTCTGCCCGCGGGCCATCATCAGGGCCACGATCGAGGCCGGAAAGGCCGTGGTGCGCATCATCGCACTGAGGCGCGTGCGCGGATCGTAGCGATCGACGATGTCGTAGCGCAGCACGCTCCGCGGTCCCGAAACCTCCACGCGCACGAGCACGACGTCCGGCTCGTCGGACGGGAGGTTGCGCAGCAGCAGCTCCCCGAAGAGGCGCCGCGGCGCGACCGCCATCCCGTCGACGGCAATCGGCTCACTGCTGCAGAGGCCGAGGTCGATCATCGTCTTGAAGCG
>DATFUW010000546.1:0-7861 GCA_035260605.1 Thermoanaerobaculia bacterium
ATGACGATGGTGTGGATCCCGGGCGCCTGCTGCACCGGACGCGGCGTGACGATCGACGGGACTGGCGTCACCCCGCCGCCCGCGACTTTGTGCAGATCGACGATCACGCGGTACGGGTTGTCCAGTTTGTAAGCGTCGGCGGCAACGTCGGGCGATTTCAGATCCAGCCGCAGGTCGTTCCCGTTAAACGTCGCTTTGGCCACGTACGGATCGTCGTAGGTCTGTTCGGGGAACGGCGCGCGGATCGGCGACTTGAAGCGGATCACGTACGCCTGCGGCTGCTTGATGACCGCGTAATCGACCGGCGCGGAGAGCGTGGCCACGACTTTCGAGATCCCCTGGATGTTCGCCACGGAAAGCTGCACGCTCACGATCAGGTGCTGCGCAGGGCGGACCGTCAGCAGGCGCGCCGCCGGGTCCCAGACCACGTCCAGGTCGGCGGCCTTCGACAGAAATCCCTGGAAAAACTGCCACGGCACGAACGGACGGCCGTCGAGCACGACCGGCGTGACCGGCATCTCGATCAGCTCGTCGCGAATCACGGCATACCGGCTGTCGGGCCCGAAGACCGCGGCCGCGTTGTTGAGCGAGACCTGAAACCCGTTCCCTTCCGGCGCAAGCGCGCCGCCGAGCGCGGTCATGACTTCGTCGGCCGCAAAGAGCGTCTGCCCCTCCGCGCCGGTGATCGTCACGGGATGATCGCCGGAGGCCATGCGCAGCGTCGCCTGATTCGGAGAGGGCGCCTGGGCAAAAAGGATCGATGCAGCGGCGAGAACGAGCAGCGGGATGAACCGCTTCATAGGACTGAGTCCATTATCGCACGCCATTTCGCCGTCTCGAATCCGCAGCGCCGAAACTCCGCAACCCCGCTATGCTTTCGGCATGCGCGGGCTCGCCATCCTCCTGTTCCTTCCCCTGGCCTGCGGACCGGCGGCCAACACGCCGCGCGTCAGCCACGAGCCGGTCAGCGTTCGCGGCTGGATCGAGGACGTCGCCGGCGCCCGGCACGGCGCCAACGCCGAGCTCGATGGCGCGCGCCGGCTGCAGATCTTCCAGGCGACCAACGTCTGGGTGGACAACGCTTCGTACGTTTCCGGCGGCGTCGCCGAGAACGGCTCGTTCCTGCTGCTCGACGTTCCTCCGGGCAACATCACCATCACCTTCAGCGCTCCCGGCGCGCCCGAGGCCAACCTCGTCCTGAAGAACATCCCCGGCAACGCCGACGTCTTCGTCCCCGGACTCATCCTCGGACCTGGGACGGTGCGCGTTGCCGATCCGAAGCAGGTGACGGTGCGTCTCGCCGCGCGCGTCGACCGCGTCACGCCGACCGGGAAGACGGCCGCGGTAGCAGGTCTCACCGTGCCGGTCGTCGAGGCGCCGATGGCTGCCATGGTCGACCGCCATGATTACCCGAATCCCCCCGCCGGATTGCGGCCCCTGGCCACCGTGAAGTGACGCGGTGGCATCGGCGTTGAAACAGCCTCTGCCGGGGAGGTGGCCCATGACCGACCGCCGTTTGCGCAGAAAAGGAAGCCCGCTGTCGCGGTTCGCGAGCCTGGCGACCCAGTGGACTGGATCGACCCTGGCATTCATCATCGCTTCGGGTGTGATCGTCGCCTGGCTGGTGACCGGCCCGCTCTTCCATTTTTCCGACACCTGGCAACTGGTGATCAACACCGGAACGACGATCGTCACCTTCCTGATGGTCTTCCTCATCCAGCGCTCGCAGAACCGCGACTCGCTCGCCGTGCAGTTGAAGCTCAACGAGATCGTGGCCGCGCTCGAAGGCGCCAGCAACCGCCTGGTGGCGGTCGAGGATCTTTCGGAAGAGGATCTGAAGGTGCTTCGCATCCACTACCAGCAGCTCGCGGAGATGGCCAAGCACGATTACAAGCTGACGGAGTCGCACTCGGTGGAGGAAGCGGCGACGCGGCATCAGATCAAGCAGGACCGGCGGAGAAAACGGAAGGCCGAGCGCGCGGCGTCGTAGTCCGTCGGAATCAGAGGACCAGTTCCGCGAACTTCTTCAGATCGATGTTCCCGCCGGAGACGACCGCCACGATCGGCCCTTCCCCCGCCCGCCCGCTGAGCGCGGCGGCGACGGGGAGCGCTCCGGCCCCTTCGGCGATGACGCGCACCTTCTCGGCGATGGTGCGCATCGCCTGACGCACTTCCTCGAGCGAGACGACGACCGAGCCGTCGACGATGCCCTGCATCCGCTCCCACATGCGCGGGAAGATGCTCTTGCCGCCGGCGCCGTCGACGAACGACGGTTGCCATGCGTCGAACACCTGCGGCGCGCCGCGCTCGAACGACCGTGCGCCGGGGGCGGCGGTCTCGGGCTCCGCGCCGACGATTTTCACGGCGGGCGCGAGCTGCCGGATGGCGCTGCCGACGCCGGAGATCAGTCCGCCGCCGCCGATCGCGGCGATGACCGTCCGCACGCGGGGGAGATCTTCGAGGATCTCGAGTCCCACGGTCGCATTTCCGGCGATGAAGTCGTGATCGTCGAACGGATGAACGAACGTCCCCTCGACGCCGGGAAACTCGCGCAACTCCATCGCCTGCCAGCAGAGGTCGAACGGCGCCTTGATGATCCGCGCGCCGAGATTGCGCATGCGCTCCAGTTTCGTCTCCGCGGCGGTCTCGATGGCCACGACGGTGCACGGAATCCCGGCGTCGCGTGCGGCGTACGCCACCCCCTGACCGGCGTTGCCGGCGCTGATCGTCCACACGCCTCTGCTGCGTTCCTCGGGCGACAGCAGCGCGACGGCGTTCGCCGCGCCGCGGATCTTGAAGGCATTGATCGGCTGCAGCGTCTCGAGCTTGAGCCAGATCTCCGGCGCTCGCGCGTCGTGGCCCAGCCGAACCAGCGGCGTGCGCACGATCGTGTCGCGGATGCGCTCGCGCGCGGCGCGGATCTCATCGAGCGTGACTCGGCGGACGGGAGGCGGAACGACGGTCATGGCGGGCGATTGTATCGCGGGCCCGTGCCGTGTCCGTCGCGCGGCAAGCCGCGCATTACAATCACCGCATGCACCGCTCCACGCGGCGCCTGATCGCCCTGGCCATCGGGCTGCTCGCGTTCGTCGTCAGCTCGGCGCTCCTCTATCAGTTCGGGATGGTGCATCTCGAAGGGAAGCCGCGGACGTTCTGGGACGCGATCGAGTGGGCCTCCGAGAGTCTCAGCACCACCGGCTACGGGTGGGACAGCCACTGGACGCATCCGGCAATGGTCGTGCTGGTCGTGGCTGTGCAGTTCGTCGGGGTCTTCCTGTTCTTCCTCATCGTCCCGATCTTCATGGTCCCGTTCCTTGAAGAGCGCTTCGAGGAGCGGCTGCCGCGCACGGCGGGCGACATCGCGAACCACGTCGTGGTCTTCCGCTTCGGGCCGGCTGTGGAGACGCTGCTGCACCGGCTGCGCCGAGAGTCGGTGCCGACGCTGGTGGTGGAGACGAACGAGACGACTGCGCGCACGGTCCGCGAGCAGCAGCATCAGGTCGTCTTCACCCGCGCCGAGGAGGACGCGCTCGACGCCTGCCGGCTCGACCGGGCCCGCGCGCTGGTGGCCAACGGCCGTGACGAGGAGAACGCGGCGCTGGTGCTGCGCGCGCGGCAGATGGGATTTCGCGGCGAGATCTTCGCCTTCGTCGAAGAGCCGGCGCACCGCCGTCCCATCGAACTCGCGGGAGCGACCTCGGCATACACACCGCGGCACATCGTCGCCGCCGCGCTCGCCGCGCATGCCAGCGATCGCCTCAGCCCGCGCATGCCGGGAATCGAAGACGTGCCGGAGATCGAGCGGCGCGAGCTGCGCGTCCCTCCGTCGAGCCCCGTAGCCGGAACCACGCTGGCTGCAGCGCGGATCGGCGCGCGCAGCGGCGCCGTGGTCGTCGGACAGTGGTCGCGCAATCACCTGCGGGCGCGCTGCAGCGCGGATTCGGTCATCGAGCCGGGGAACATCGTGGAGATCGCCGGCGACGCCGAGAGCCTTCGCCGTGCCTCCGAGATCTTCGAGGCGCCGTTTCTGCGGAACAGCGGGCCGTATCTCATCGCCGGATTCGGAGAGGTCGGACGCAAGGTCCACCAACTGCTGACCGATGCCGGCGAGCAGGTCCGGGTGATCGAGAAACAGCCCGGTACGGGCGTCGATGTCGTGGGCAACGTTCTCGATCCGTCGGTACTGGAGCGCGCGGGACTGACCGATTCGCGAGGCATCGTGCTGGCCCTCGACAGCGACGACGCCACGCTTTTCGCCACGGTCATCTGCCGCGACAGCGCGGCCGACGTTCCCATCATCGCCCGCGTCAATCACGCCCGCAACGTCGACAACATCGACCGAGCCGGCGCCGACTACGCGCTCTCCATCAGCGACATTTCCGGCGAAATGCTCTTCGCGCGCCTCCTGGGGCGCAACCCGCGCTCGCGCGATGAACAGCGGAAAGTGATCCGCGTCTCCGCCGCTGCCTCCGCCGGCCGGACGATCGCCGAGCTTCCGGTTCGCCGCGCCGGCTGCTCGGTGCTGGCGATCCTCCGCGGCACGAAGACCCTCACGCGGATCGCGCCCGAGCTGCGGCTCGAGCCGGGTGACGAGCTCTGCATCGCCGGCGAACGCGAGGCTCTGGGGCAGATCGAGCTCTGAGCTCCGGAGGGCGCGGCCATTGCAGGGAAAGATGGCCATGGTCAGGAACCCGAAAGGCGAACGGATGCTGCGGCGGATCGCCGCCCCGGTCGCGGTGTGGGCGGTGAGCCGGCTCCTCGAGCGGCCGGCGGTCAGGGGCGCGCTGCGCCGCGTCGATGCACGCGCGCTCGAGCGCCGCGAGCGGACCCGCCGGCGGCTGCGGCGTGCCGGAAGAAACGCGCGCTCGAATCCCGCCTGGATGGCCGCCGGAATCGGTGCCATCGGCATCGGCATCGGGCTGATCACCCACGCGGCGCGCCGGAAGTAAATCGCCTCGTGTACGCTTGAGCCGTTGCGAGTCCTCTTCACCGGCTATCCCGGGTTTCTCGGATCGGCGCTCCTTCCGCGCGTCCTGCGCCGCTCGCCGCAGACGAGCGCCCTTTGCCTGGTGCAGCCGAAGTTCGCCGCGCTGGCGCGCGAACGCGCGGCGGAGTTCGGCCCGCGCGTTCAGATCCTGGAGGGCGACATCACCGCGCCGCTGGACATCGAATCCGGCGACATCGGCGAGATCTACCACCTCGCGGCGATCTACGATCTGTCGGTCCCGCGCGATGTGGCCATCCGCGTGAACGTCGACGGTACGCGGCACGTGCTGGACTTCGCCGAGTCGTGCCGATCGCTGCAGCGGCTGCACTACGTCTCGACCTGCTACGTGAGCGGCCGCTACGACGGCCTGTTCCGCGAGACGGACCTCGACGTCGGACAGGCCTTCAACAATTTCTACGAAGAGACCAAGTTCCTCGCCGAGGTCGAAGTGCGGCAGCGGGGATTGCCGACGACCATCTACCGGCCGTCGGTGGTCGTGGGTGACAGCACCAGCGGCGCAACGCAGAAATACGACGGGCCGTACTTCGTGATCCAGTGGATCCTGCGGCAACCGCGCATCGCGCTGCTTCCGGTCGTCGGACATCCGAGGCGCGTGCACTTCAACACCGTACCGCGCGACTTCATCATCGCGGCGATCGATTCCCTGGCCAACCATGGCCGCGCCGCCTGCTATCAGCTCGCCGACCCGGAGCCGCTGACCGTCGACGAGATCCTCGGCGTGATCGCCCAAGCGACCGGGCACACCATCGTCCGCATTCCCCTCCCGGCGCCGGTGGCGAAGTTTGCCATCGACCGCCTTCCCGGCGTGGAGCGGCTGATGCGCATCCCCTCCGCCGCGGTCGACTACTTCACTCATCCGACTTCATACGACACGACCAACGCGCAGCGCGACCTCGCAGGTTCGGGGATCACCCTCCCTAGGTTCGCCGACTACGCGCCGCGCCTGGTCGAATTCGCGCGCGCCCACCCGGAGATCGGCGCCGCGGGGATGAGGTAGGGCCGGCTCTCCAGCCGGCACCCCCGTTCCCTGGCCCGGCCGTGTAGCGAAGCGGTGAACGTGTAACCAGCCTCGGTCTGTTGACATCCAAAGGAGCGCGCCCGGAAACTTTTTCGTGGCGCTCACCGTTGCGATGCACAGGAGGACCTCGTGAGTAAGCTCTACGCCACGGTCATCGTCGGACTGGCGCTCTTTGCCATCGCCGCATCAGGAGGTTGGATGAACTACCACAAGCCCGCGCAGCCCGAGCTCAAGAAGAAGCTCACGCCGCTGCAGTTCGAAGTCACGCAGGAGAACGGGACCGAGGCGCCGTTCCGCAACGAGTACTGGAACAACCACCAGGCCGGGATCTATGTCGACGTGGTCTCGGGCGAGCCGCTCTTCAGCTCGCTCGATAAGTTCGAGTCCGGCACGGGCTGGCCGAGCTTCACCAGACCGCTCGAGCCGGACGACATCGTCACGCGCACCGACCGCAGCCTCTTCATGGCCCGGACCGAGGTCCGCTCGAAGCACGCCAACTCGCACCTGGGGCACGTCTTCGAGGACGGCCCGGCGCCGACCGGACTGCGCTACTGCATGAACTCCGCGGCCATGCGCTTCATCCCGGTGGACAAGCTGGAAGCAGAGGGATACGGCAAATACCTCCCGCTCTTCCAGAAAAAAGAGGCGCACCAGTGACGGAGACCGCCACGCTCGCCGGCGGATGCTTCTGGGGTGTAGAGGAGCTGATTCGCAAACTCCCGGGCGTGGTCGACACCACCGTCGGCTACACCGGGGGAATGCTCGCCAATCCGCGGTACGAGGACGTGAAGACCGGACGCACGGGTCACGCTGAATCGCTGCAGATCGCGTTCGATCCGCAGAAGATCGGCTACGAGGAGATCCTCGACACGTTTTTTCGATTGCACGATCCGACCACGCTGAATCAGCAGGGGAATGACCGCGGCTCGCAATACCGCTCGGCGATCTTTTTTCACGATGAGAAGCAGCGCCAGTCGGCCGAGGCCGCGAAGGCCCGGGCGCAGGAGAAGTGGCCGCGCCCGATCGTCACCGAGATCGTCCCGGCGAAGCAGTTCTGGGCCGCCGAGGATTACCACCAGGACTATCTGCAGCAGTACCCGACCGGGTACAACTGTCACTATTTCCGCTGGTGAGCTTTCACCTCACGGCGACGGCCGGACCACCGCGGCGTTCACGATCTCGTGCGTCTTCCGGTCCTGCAGAAGCACGGCAACGCCGAGGTGTTTCCACGACGGATCGACCGGAATGGTCACGGTGCCGGGAGAGACCGGCATCAGCGTGCGCACGATCGCATCGTTCGTCTGGGTCAATCCCTCGTTTTCGCCCGCCGCGATGTGCACGGTGACGCCGTTTTCGAAGACCACCAGGACGAGGTCGGCGTCCGGTGGCGCGTCCGCCTGCACGGTCGCCGTGATCGCCGCCGGCGCCCGCGTCGCCTGCACCGAGACGCTCCCGGCCGGAGCGCGGCGCGAGGCCTCGGTCACGCCCCGGCGCAATGCGGCGTCGTCCGATCCGACGAACTGCCATTTCCCGTCGACCACCATCTGCGGCGTGTAGGCGGAGTTCAGCCGCATCGAGCGGACGTACAGCATCTGCCGCTGCGTCCAGGCGCGTGACGAGAACGGATCGCGCCATCCGAGCTGGTCCCAGTAATCGACGTGGAACGACAGCGCGATCACGTTCGCCGGGTGCTTCGCCAGTTCGGACAGCAGTCGTTCCGCGGGCGGACAGCTCGAACAGCCCTGCGAAGTGAAGAGCTCCACCACGACGGCTGCGGCGAGGACCGAGAGCATCACCGAACGATTCTACGCGGCGGACTGCTCGGCGGGCTCGCC
>DATFUW010000547.1:0-5589 GCA_035260605.1 Thermoanaerobaculia bacterium
CCTCCTCCGGTTCGCCGAGTGCCTCGGCGAGCGCTGCGAGGCTCACCGGGTCGTGACTCACGAAGAGGATCGCTTCCAGTGCGGATTTCAGTTCGTTGGCTTCCATGTTTGCCTGGCCTCCGGCGGGCGCGTCCTCACTTAGTCGTACAACGCGAACTGCGCCGCGTCGATCGCGGTCTCCGTCTTCGCGGCGACGATCTCGCCGAACGTCTCCGGCTGCCGGAGCGAGAGTCCACCGAGACGGACGAGCTCGAGCACCGCCAGGAAGATGGCGATCAGCTCGTCGCGGTCGCGTCCTTCCAGAAACCACTGCATGCGGAGCTCGCCTCGGTCGTTTACCGCCTGATACAGCTCCGTCATTTTTTCCGAGATCTTGTGGATGGTGCGCTTCAGCTCGATGGCCTGCGGATGGTTCAGCTTGTAGCGGGTCAGGGCGCTGCGGAAGGCATCGATCAGATCGAAGAGCGAGACTTCGCTCATGTCGATCTCCGCCGCGTCGACCTCGGCCCGCGGCATGGCCGGGCGCGGCCACACGCCCATGCGCACCACGTCGAGCTCCGCGAAGGTCTCGGCCACCGCCTTGAAGCGCTTGTATTCCAGCAGGCGGTTGACCAGCTCGGCCCGCGGGTCTTCCAGATCTCCGGCCGTTTCGTCGTGCGGCAGGAGCATCTGCGACTTGATCTGAATCAGCAGCGCGGCCATGTAGATGTAGTCCGCGGCCACTTCGAGGTCCAACTCCTCCATGGCGTCGAGATACGTCGTGTACTGCTCCGTGATCTTCACGATCGGGATGTCGTAGATGTCGACCTCATTCTTCTTGATGAGGTGCAGCAGCAGATCGAGCGGCCCGTGAAACGACGGCAGTGTGACTTCGTATCCGACTGTTTCGTCTTCGAAGTCGTCCGTCATCGCAGCTCCGGGAAGTCGATCTGCATCGCCTTCCGCACCGCCTCCATCGTTTCCCGCGCTCGCTCCCGCGCGCGTTTCGATCCCTCTCGCAGAGCGTCCCAGACGATCGAATGATCGCGGTCGATCTCCTCGCGCCGGGCGCGGATCGGCTTCAACTGCTCGATCATGATGTCCGCCAGCAGCCGCTTGTCCTGCACGCAGCCGATCTGCGCGGCGCGGCATTCGCGGTCGACGCGGGCGATCGTCTCCTCGTCCGAAAAGAGCTTGTGGAAGTGGAACAGGTTGCAGATGTCGGGGTTGCCCGGGTCCTGGCGCCGAATCCGGTTCGGATCGGTGAACATGCTCATGACCAGCGCGCGGATCTCGTCCGCGCTGGCCGTCAGCGGGATCGTGTTGCCGTACGACTTCGACATCTTGCGCCCGTCGAGCCACGGCACTCTCGGCGTTTCGGTGAACAGCGGCTGCGGCTCCTGGAACACCGGTCCGTACAGGTTGTTGAATCGGCGCACGATCTCGCGCGACAGCTCGAGGTGCGCCGCCTGATCCTCGCCCACCGGCACGAAGTCCGCCTGGTAGACGATGACGTCCGCGGTCTGCAGCAGCGGATATCCGAGGAAGCCGTAGGTGTTGAGGTCCTTGTCCTTGAGCTCCGCCTGCTGGTCCTTGAACGATGGCACGCGCTCCAGCCAGGGGATCGGCGTGATCATCGACAGCAGCAGGTGCAACTCGGCGTGTTCCTTCACCTCCGACTGCTGGAAGATCGTCGACTTTTTGGGATCCATGCCGGCGGCGATCCAGTCGGCGACCGCGTCGAAGGTCGCCTGACGGATCTTCGAGGGGTCGGCGTAGTCCGAGGTCAGGGCGTGCCAGTCGGCCACGAAGTAGTAGCAGCGATACCGGTCCTGGAGGCGAATCCAGTTCCGCACCGCCCCGAAGTAGTTGCCGAGATGGACTCGCCCCGTCGGCCGTAAACCGCTGAGAACGGTTTGGGTTGCTTGATTCAACGGGAACTCGAACGTCGCAAAAAGATGCGGCAGTGTAGCAGCGAAAAACCCGTCGTACAACGCCGCGCTACGTCGCGGCGACACCGACCGCCATCGATGGACGCCAATCTTTTCCTGGCAATCACTGTGACCCCACGGACACGTCTTTCTGCGAACATCGATGCTACCGTGAGTTCGCGCCCGAGGATTTTCCTCGCGTGCCCTGTCTGCTGATCGCTGGCTCAGGGGACTGACTCCGTCACTCTTGGCCACGCAATGAAGAGGTGGAGTTTGCGACACGCGACGCTCGTCATCGGGCTCACTCTGATCGCCCACGCCGGCATCGCGGGATGCCCGAAATTCGGTCCCGCCGCTTCCTATCCGATGGGCACCATTCCCACGGCCATCACCACTGCCGACTTCAACGGTGACGGCAGGCCCGACATCGCCGCGGCCGACTTCTCTTCCGCGATTTTGGTACGCCTCGGCAACGGCAGCGGCGGATTCGGCTCCCTCACCAGCGTTCCCCTCGCGTTCGGCGCCAATGGCATCGTCGCCGGCGATTTCGATCGCGACGGCAAAACGGATCTTGCCGTGTCGGGCGGCCTCACCAACTACGCGATCCTCATCGGGAACGGCGCGGGCGGATTCGCCTCCGCCGTCACGCATGACACCGGCCCGGCTCCGACCGCGATCACTGCCGCCGACTTCAATCGGGACGGAAAACTCGATCTGCTGACGACGCACAGCAGTCAGGGCGACGCCTACGTTCTCTTCGGCGTGGGCGACGGAACCTTCTCCGCGCCGGTCGAACTGCTCGCGGGCGACACGCCGGTGTTCGCCGCCGTCGCCGACCTGAACCGCGACGGCATCCCCGACGTTGCGATCGCCAACCTCTTCGGCGACACTGCAGGCGTCTACATCGGCGCGGGCGACGGCTCGTTCGCCGATCCGGTCTTCTACGCCACCGGAGGCCGGCCGAAACACATCGAGGCTGCCGACTTCAACGGCGACGGAGCGATCGATCTGGCCATCTCCCGCGGAACTCCCCTTGGCGCGATGCTGCTCAACAACGGCAACGGCACATTCGCCTCCTTCGTGGAGACGGGCAGCAGCGCCGAATGGGCGGAGATCGGCGACTTCAATGGCGACGGAAAAATCGATCTGGCCCGCTCCCGCAATACAGGCGTGACCATGGACATCGGCGACGGCGCCGGCTCGCTCACGGCCTTCGGCCTGGAGTTCTTCGTCTCCGACGCGCGGCCCAAGGTCAGCGCGATGGCGGACTTCAACAACGACGGGCTGCCCGACCTCGCATTTCTCCACACCAACGACAACAACCTGACGATCGTGCTCAACACAAGCCGCTGCAGCGCGAACTGTGCTCCCGCGGACACCAACGTCAGGCTGCTCATCGGCGCGGGACCGGTCGACCTCGTCACGGGCGACTTCAACCGCGACGGCCGCCCCGACCTCTTCTCGTCGAACTCCACCGGCAGCGCGTCCCTGCTGCTCGGCGGTCCGACGGGATTTCAGGCGGCCATCGATTCTGCATTGTCCGGCGGCGTGGACGCCATGGTGGCCGCGGACTTGAATCGCGACGCCAAGCTCGACGCCGTGGTCACGAATACAAATCTGAGCACGGTCACCATCCTCTCCGGCGACGGAGCGGGCGGCTTCACGGCCAACTCCATCGCGGCCGGATTCGTGCCGTATGACCTCGCGCTCGCTGACTTCAACCGCGACGGCTTCGCCGATCTCGCATTGGCGAATCCGAATGCGTCCGCGATCTCCGTGTGGATCAATACGGGGGGCGGCACGTTCACCAGGACGAACATCATCGGGGCGACCGCTCCGTTCCTCGTCACCACGGGCGACTTCAACCGCGACGGGATCCCTGACCTGGCCTACGCCAGCATCAGCAACACCAGCGTCTCGATCCGCCTCGGCAATGGCACGGGAGGATTCGGCGGCGCGACCTCCTACCCCGCCGGCACGTCGCCGCGGGCCATCGCCGTCGCCGATTTCAATCGGGACGGCAAGCCCGACCTCGCGGTCACGAACATCGGCGCGGCGCCGGGCGTCTCGATCCTGTTCGGCAACGGCGCGGGCGCGTTCGCGGCGCCGGTGGCCTATCCGACCAGCCAGGGCGCGAACGCGATCGCCGTTGCGGATCTGAACCGCGACGGTAACCCGGACCTCGCCGTCGTCAATGGACAGGTCGTCACACTGCTGGCGGGAACGGCAGCCGGCACCTTCGCGTCCGTGGGCGACTTCAACACGGGATTCAATCCGGCCGCGGTCGTCGTGGGCGATTTCGACCGGGACGGTAAGCTCGACCTCGCGATGGCAAACGGCAGTTCGCCCAGTGGATTCAGCAACCTCGCCGTCCTCTCCACCGCCTGCCCGTCAGCCGAGCTCACGGTGGTCAAGAGCCATTCCGGCAGCTTCACGCAAGGACAGACCGGAGCGCAGTACACGATGACCGTGAGCAACGGCGGGACCGCGGCGACGAGCGGCGCGGTGAGCGTCGTCGACAGGCTGCCGTCGGGCCTGATCGCCACCGCCCTTGGCGGCAGCGGATGGTCGTGCAGTCTGGCCACGCTCGTCTGCACGCGGACGGACGCGCTCGCGGTCGCGGGCAGCTATCCGCCGATCACGCTGGCCGTCACTGTCCGCAGCAACGCGTCCGCTTCCCTCGGCAATGCCGCGGAGGTGTCGGGTGGCGGAGATCTGAATCCCGACAACAATGCGGTCGAGGACTTGACGACCGTGAACGCGAGCACGGCGGCCATGCCGACGAATCTCGTCGCCACCGCGCAATCCATTGCGCAGATCGACGCCACCTGGGACGCGGTGACCGGCGCGACGCTTTATCGCATCACGCGTGTGGGCAACAGTGGGTTGCTGCAGGACACGACGGCCACGACGAGCTACACGGACCTGTCCGTCGTGCCAGACACGACGTATGTCTACCAGGTGACGACTTTCGATGGGGGCATCGCCGGCCCCACGAGTACCAAGGAGCTGGCCACGACGATGTTCTTCACCGATGATCCGCTCGTCCCGACGATCAAGGCCGTGCACTTCCTGGAGCTCCGCGCGGCGGTGAAATCGGTGCGGGCTGCCGCCGGGCTGAGCACGGCCTCGTTCACCGCCCTCGCCCCGGGAGGCGTGATCAAGGCGATTCATCTCACGGAACTGCGAACGTATCTGGACGAGGCGCGCCTTTCGCTCGGAGTCAGCGCGATGAACTACGCCGATCCGATCATCGCGGCGGGAGCGACGACGATCAAAGCGGTGCAGATCGAGGAACTGCGCGCGGGCGTGCGGTGAGGGTGGGCCGTCCCGCGGGCCGATGACGGCTTGCGCGGAGCCCGGACACCCCATGAGCACGGCCCGAACGGCGAGCTGCTCGACATCACTCGTCGCGAAACGATGCGGCAGCGTTGCAGCGAAAGACCCGTCGTACAATGAGGGTCTTCATGGATGTCCCCGCTCTGATCGCGGTGGCGCGGCTGACCGATTCGTTGAGCCGCGCCAGCACCCTGCCGGAGGTTTACTCCGCGGCGCTCGATGCGCTGCAGCAGGGCCTGGGCATGGAGCGAGCGTCGATCCTCCTGTTCGACGAGCACGCCTTCATGGGCTTCGTCGCCTGGCGCGGGATCTCCGAACAGTACCGCGCCGCGGTCAACGG
>DATFUW010000548.1:0-2424 GCA_035260605.1 Thermoanaerobaculia bacterium
TGGCGACGAGGATCAGGACGACGACGAACGTGCTGCGCACCGCCCGGCTGCTGATCCGACCGAGGGTGCGCGATCCGATGAACGCGCCGGTCAGAACGCCGATGGCCACCGGCGCGGCGACGAACGGATCGATCTGCCCGCGCGTGAAATAGACCCCCGCGCTGGCCGCCGCGGTGACGCCGATCATGAAGTTGCTCGTCGCCGTGGAGACCTTGATGGGGAGCTCCATCGCCAGGTCCATGGCCGGCACTTTCAGCGCTCCCGATCCGATCCCCAGCAGGCCGCTCACCGTGCCGGCGATGTACATCAGGAAGAGCCCGATGCGCGCGCGGACCGGCTGATAGACGATCTCCTCTCCGGCGGCATCGTCGTAATACGAACTCCGGAGGCGCAGCACGCGCGCCCATGGCCCGACCCGCACGCCCTCGGTCGACGTGCGCCGCCCGCGCAGCATGGCTATCGCCGAGTATCCGAGCACGAGCCCGAAGAGGACGAACAGCAGCCGCGGCGGAACGATGCCCGCCAGATACGCACCGCTGATCGCCCCCAGCGTCGTGCCGATCTCCAGGAACATGCCGACGCGCATGTTCGCCAGATGGTCGCGGACATACGCCGCCGCCGCGCCGCTCGACGTGGCGATGACCGACACGATCGACGCGCCGATGGCCACCCGGATGTCGACGTGCAGCAGCAGCGTCAGCACCGGAACGACGATCAGCCCGCCGCCAAGCCCGAGCAGCGATCCGAGAAATCCGCCGGCGAGTGACACGGCTCCTACCGCCAGCACGAACAGAATCGGGGTCACAGAGGGAGAGTTTACAATGTGTCTGCGTGCAGCGTGACCTGGCCGGCTTCGAAGAGCGCCTCGGATATGCCTTTCGCGACCGGGACGTCCTCACTCGCGCGCTGACCCACAAGTCCTACTCGCACGAGGCTCGTCAGCAGGGCCTCCGCGACAACGAGACCTTCGAGTTCCTCGGCGATTCGGTCCTCGGATTCGTCGTCGGAGACCTCCTCTTCCATCACTTTCCCGATCTCGACGAGGGCGGGCTGTCGAAGATGAAGGCCTATCTGGTGAGCGCCGGCAGCCTCGCGGAGAAGGCCCGTCATTTCGGCATGGGCGAGGTCCTCTATCTCGGCGTGGGGGAGGAGAAGTCCGGCGGACGGCGCAAGGAGTCGCTCCTGGCGAACCTCTTCGAGGCGGTGATCGCGGCCATCTATCTCGATGGGGGGATCGATGCGGCGCGTGCGCTGATCCAGCGCTCGTTCACCAGCGACCTCGATTCCATCGACGCCGAGGATCTGCTCTTCCAGGACTACAAGACGGCGCTGCAGGAGCTGGCGCAAGGCAAAGGGCTTCAGCTCCCCGAATACAATGTCGTCGAAGAGGCCGGCCCGGACCACGACAAGCGCTTCGTGATCGAGGTGCGGGTGGGAAACCTCGCCGCGCGCGGCATCGGAACTTCGAAGAAGGAGGCGCAGCAGCAGGCAGCCAGGCATGCGCTGCGCGATCTTGGCGGACGGTGATGCGCCGATGCCTCCCGCTGCTGGTTCTGGTCCTGACGATCCTTCCCGCGCATTCGCAGACGGCCGGAAACGCCGACCTCGACCGCATCCGAGCCGACATCGCCAAGCTCCGGCAACGGCTCGACGACGTTCACGCGCAGACGCAGACGGCCGAGAAGGAGCTGGAAGCGGTCGACCTCGAACTGGGGATCCGCACGCGCGAGCTGGAGATCGCCCAGCGCATCGAGTCGGAGCTCGTCCGGCAGCAGAGTGATCTCGAGGCGCAGATCCGCGCGCTCATCGTCCGGGTCGGGCAGCAGAAGGCCTTTCTGCGCAGACGCCTCGGAGCCCTGTACCGGCTCGGCCGGCTGAGTTACGTCCGAATCCTGCTGTCGATCGACACGCGGCGCGACCCGATCGAGGCCATGTCCATGCTCACCTACCTGGCGTCGCGGGACGGCCGGGCGATCAACGAATTCAATGCCATGCAGGCGCAACTCCGCGACCGCTCGGCCGAGCTGGCGCAGCGCCGGCAGAAGGTCGCCGAGGCTCGCCAGGTGATCGAACAGCGGCAGCAGGAGGTGGCGGCCGTGCGGGCGCGCAAGGCACGAATGGTCGCCGCCCTCCGACGGCAGAGCTCGCAATCCCAAGAGCAGATCTCGGCTCTGGAGGAGAAGGCCACGCGCCTCGAGCGGCTGATCGAAGTCCTGTCGCGCGAGAGCAGCGGAGCGCCGGTCAAAGCCGACATCCGCACCTTCGCCGGGGCCCTCGGCTGGCCGGTGTCCGGGACAGTGATCGAACACTTCGGAAAACAGCGCGACCCGAAGTTCTCGACCGTGACCTTCAACAACGGTCTGAAGATCGCCGCCGCCACCGGGACCGACGTCCATGCCATCTTTCCGGGAACAGTTCTCTTTT
>DATFUW010000549.1:0-7448 GCA_035260605.1 Thermoanaerobaculia bacterium
CATTGGAGCCCTCAAGCGCGCCGGCGCGACCGAGCAGGAGATCCGCACGAGCAACTTCAGCATCTATCCCCAGCAGGTGTACGAGCAGGGGAAACCGCCGCGCGTCACCGGCTACCAGGCCACGAACTCCGTGACGGTCACGAAGAAGGACGTTCGCGAAGCGGGACGGCTGCTGCAGGCCGCGATCGGCGCCGGCGTCAACCAGACCTCGGGTCTCAACTTCGAGGTCTCGGATCTCTCGAAAGGTCGCGACGAGGGCCTGCGCGCGGCATTCGACGACGCGCGAGCAAAGGCGATGCTCCTTGCGCAGGCCGCGGGGCGGACGCTGGGGCGGGCCCTCTCGATTTCCGAGGGGGGCTCGCCGGCGCAACCGCCGAGGCCGATGGTCCAGGCAATGGCAGTCCGGGCTGAGGCGGTCAGCACACCGCCGGTAGAGAGCGGTACGCAGGAGCTAACCTACAGCGTGTCAGTAGTTTTCGAGATGCGCTGACAGGCACCCCCATTGCATTTTCTTACTCCTGCCGCCGTCGAGCGGCAGAAACAAGGGGAGGATGCAAATGGAAAATCGGGACCGTGACAAGGTGAAGCGTAGCGATTCGTCGAGCTCGACCGGAGACGTGGACCGCGAGAACTCGCGCGACAGCTCGAAGAGCGATTCGTCGGTCGACTTCGGGAAGGACGTCGGGCAGTCGGAGAAGCGGAACGATCCGCGGCACCGAGGGGACCTCGATCAGACCGAGCGGATCGGCCGGCAGGGATTCGAGCGCGGCTCGTCGAGCAGGGGATCGAACTCCGGCAACTCCAGTTCGGGTAGCTCCAGTTCCAGCAGTTCCTCGAGCAGCGATCAGTAGCCACCATTGGCGGCGGGCTCCAAGCCCGCCGCTCCCACCTTTGTTATTCTGGCGCGGTGGATGTGCGTGTGATCCCTGCCACTTCCGCCGACCTCGGCGCAATCAAACAGCTTTTGGTCGACAACGAGCTGCCGGTGGCGGGCGTCGACGAGCACTGGAGGACCTTTCTCGTGGCGTGTGACGGTGAGCAGATCGTCGGCTGCGGCGGAGCGGAGGCGTATCCGGCCGCGGCGCTGATCCGCTCGATCGCCGTCTCGGCCGAACATCGCAGCCGGGGGATCGGCCGCATGATGGTGCGACAGCTCCTGGATCGTCTCGCGGCGCGCGGCGTCCGGGAGTTCTATCTGCTGACGACGACGGCGCCGGACTATTTCAAGAAACGGGGATTTCGGCGCTGTGACCGCGACGACGTTCCGCCGCAGCTCCTGGTATCGCGCGAGTTTCAGGATGCATGTCCCGACAGCGCGATCTGCATGCGCCTGTTGATGAAGGGGTAAAGTTGTCCGTCTTCGACGTCCATCTGCACATCCAGCCGTGGAACATGGTCCGCGCCGACGCGCTGTCGATGATCGACGATCCGTCGCATGCGGGAGCGCGGGAGATCGTCACCTCGGCCGATCGGGTGCTGCGTTTCCTCGACGAGAACGGCGTCGACCGTGTCTGCTGTATCAACTACGTCGCGCCGGAGGTGATGGGATTCACGGCGGAGGTGAACCGCTGGATCCTGGAGTTCACGCGAGAGCATCGCGATCGCCTGCTGCCGGTCGGCTCGGTCCATCCCCGCCACGAGTTCGACGTGCGCGGCGAAACGGCGCGGATCCTGGACCACGGCATCCGCATGATCAAGATCCATCCGCCGCACCAGGAGTTCGCGGCGAACGCCTACCGGTACGATCTGTCGAAGCTGGCCGAGCTCTATCAGGAGTGCGAGAAGCGGCGCGTGCCGGTGATGGTGCACACCGGCACGTCGATCTTCCCGCGCGCGCGCAATGTGTACGCCGATCCGATGGCGGTCGACGACGTGGCCGTCGATTTCCCGGCGCTGCCGATCATCCTGGCGCACGCCGGACGGCCGCTGTACGGCGAGACCGCATTCTTTCTCGCACGTCGCCATCCGAACGTCTACATCGACGTCTCCGGAATCCCGCCGAAGTCGCTTCCGCGATACGTCCCGCGGCTGAAGGAGATTGCGGACAAGGCTTTGTGGGGAACGGACTGGCCCGCCCCGGGCGTGACATCACCGCGCGCCAACGTCGAGGCCTTCCGCTCCCTCGGCTACGGCTCGGAGGTGGAGAAGAAGGTGTTGTGGGAGAACGCGTCGCGACTCTTCCCCGTGTGAAGTCAACGAATGGAATTGACCTTCACGCCCACGCGCTCCAGCGCCTCGAAGGATCCGACATCGGACCATCCGAAATCGCCGCGGACGGCGAGGACCGTCGCGGCCTTCTCCATCAGCGCGTAATCGATGGAGATCGAGGGGAGGGCCGCGTAGTTCGCTCGGTTGACGCCGGCGATCTCCGGCGCAGCGCGCTGCAATTCGCTGCGGAAGATGGCGCTGCGCCAGACGAACATGCCGGCGTTCCAGAGATAGTTGCCCTCGCGCAGGAACTCCTCGGCGCGCTCCCGCGACGGTTTCTCCGTGAATCGCTCGACTCGAAGGATGCCGGGCGCAACCTCAGCGCCGATGCGAAGGTAGCCGTAGTCGGTGTTCGGTTCCGTCGGCGCGATTCCGATGGTCACCAGCGCATCGTGGCTCTCGGCGGCCTCGTATGCCTGCTCCAGGACGCGCGCGAACTCGCGCTCGTCGGCGATGAAGTGATCGGAGGCCAGCACGGCGATCGTCGTCTCGCCTTCGCGTGCTGCGATCTCGAAGCAGCAGAGCGCGATCGCGGGAGCGGTGTTCCGCCGCTCGGGTTCCGTCAGGACCGTGGCGCCCCGCGGGACGTGCTCGCGGCATTTCTTCGCGTAGCGCACGTTCGTGGAGATGTAGATCGCGTCCACCGAGCCGGCGACGCGCGCGGCCGTCTTCTGGAGCAGCGAACGGCCGTCGAAGATGCGGAGGAACTGCTTTGGATTGTCGTCCGAGCTCAGCGGACGGAGACGCGTTCCCGCACCGCCGGCAAGGATCAGCGCCACCCGCTTCACGTCGCCGCTCCGGCCGCCGAGAGTGCCGCCTCGGGCGCTCCGGCCGCGTTGGTCGCCGCCTTCCGCCCGACGGCGATGAGACTCAGACCCGCGGCCGGCCGCTCTCCTTCGAGCGCCTTCAGCAGCGGCACCATGCGGTCGAACAGACGCGATTGCGCCACGGGAAGCCCCTGGCGCTTCAGCACACGCGAGTTCAGCCACCACGCATAGCGGGCAACCGAGTTCTGAAACGACATCTCCTCGATCTCGAATCCCGCCTGGCGCAGTTTGTCCGCCAGCTCGTCGCGTTCGTAGCGGCGCTGGTGTCCGACGCCGCGGTCGAGCGCTCCGTAGAGGTTCTTCCCGGCGGGAACGAAGATGACGACGCGGCCGCCGGGCTGCAGCAGGCGCTGTGCGCGCCGCAGCGCCGCGGCGTCGTCGTCCGTGTGCTCGAGGACGTTGATGCAGAGCACGGTGTCGAATGCATAGCGGGAAAGATCGAGCGCGTCCTCGCGGTCGAGATCGAGCCGCTCCACGATGATCCCCGGCCGGCGCCGGAACGCGTTGCGGAGGCGGTCGATGTACGGAGTCTCCTTGTCTGTGGCGACGATCAGCTCGCGGCCGTAGAGAAAGCGCGTCATCGTTCCCGATCCGGCGCCGACCTCGAGCACCCGCTGCCCGACGTACGGCCGCAGCCGCTCCCAGATCCAGCGGTTGTAGCGACGCAGACGGTCGAGACGGCGGATCGTCCGGTACGTCGACGGTTCGCTGTCCGGATCCTCGGAGAGACCGAACTTCAGGATGGTCCAGATGGCGCTGAGCCCGTCGCGCCAGTTGATCTTCTTTCCTTCCCAGTAGTCGCGGCCGTAGTACGAGATCGGTACTTCGTAGATCCGATAGCCGCGCCGGGCCATCTTCGCGGTGATCTCCGGCTCGAATCCGAAGCGGTTCGACTTGAGCGTGATCGACTGGATGACCTCGCGGCGGAAAACCTTGTAGCAGGTCTCCATGTCGGTGAGATCGAGGTTCGTCGTGGCGTTCGAGAGGAACGTCAGGAACGTATTGCCGAGGCGGTGCCAGTAGAGCATCACGCGCCGGGGGTAGCCGGCGAAACGCGACCCGAAGACGACGTCGGCATGGCCGTCGAGGATCGGCTGCACGAGCTTCGGATATTCGTCAGGATCGTATTCGAGGTCCGCGTCCTGAATGATCACGATGTCGCCGCGCGCTTCCTCGATCCCGCGGCGGAGCGCCGCTCCTTTACCCTGATTGACCGGCTGCAGCACGTGCCGGATCTCGGGCCACTGCGCGGCGAGCGCAGCCACGACGTCCTTCGATCCGTCGGTCGACTTGTCGTCGACGACGATGATCTCCTTGTCGATCGGAACGGCCTTGACGCGGCGCAGCAGTTCTGCGACCGTGGCCCGCTCGTTGTAGCAGGGCACGATCACGGAGAGCAGCGGCGCGGATGGGCTCTCAGACATGGCTCGATATTGTAAGCTGCTGAAACGATGAACGATGAGCGCGGGATCACCGACGGCTCGGGCGGCTCATCGCCCACGGCTCCCGAGACAGCGTTTGCCACGAACGAAGGCTTGCGTCAATCGGTGCACGTGGCCATCGGCTTGGCCGCCGTCACGCTGAAGTGGCTGCCGTGGCGAATCGCTGCGGCCATCGCCGTGTTCGCGGCGCTCGGCAACTGGCTTCTGCTGCACCGCGTGGTCGGCAAGAGGATCGCACGCCACGAACGCGGCTGGGACACGGGCCTGGTGCTCTATCCGCTCGTGGTGGCCACGCTGATCGTGCTCTTCAACTGGCACATCGAGCTGGCCGCAGTCGCGTGGGTCATCCTGGCATTCGGCGACGGAACGGCGACGCTGCTCGGACGCGCGATGCCGGTCGCCCGGCTGCAGTGGAATCGCGAGAAGAGCTGGGGAGGGTTGATCGGATTCCTGCTCGCCGCCGGCATCGGTGCCATGGGAATCTCGCTGCTCTTCGGCGGACCGCTGGCGTGGCTTGTCATCACGGCGGTGGTGGTCGCGGGGCTGATCGAATCGATGCCGCTGGGGCTCGACGACAACATCACCGTTCCCGCCGCCGCGGCGACGGTCCTGGCCATCTTCGGCGTTCATCCGTTCATCGGACAGGTCCAGCATCCGCCGATCGAGTGGGGATGGCTCGCATTGAACACCGTCCTGGCCATCATCGGCTATGTCCTGAAAACGGTTGACCTTTCCGGCTTCATCACCGGATGGGCGCTCGGCACGATCATCATTCTGGGTGCCGGGCCGCGCATGTATGTCGCCCTGCTGGCCTTCTTCGTCATCGGCACGGCGGCGACCCGACTCGGCTACCGGCGTAAGGCACGCGAGGGGCTGGCGCAGGAGAAGGGCGGCCGCCGCGGCGCGGGGCACGCCTTTGCCAACGTCGGAGTGGCGGCCCTCTGCGCGATCGCCTACTGGCGCGGGCTCGGGCTCGTTCCGCTGTTCATGGGCATTGCCGCCCTGGCCACCGCGGCCGCCGACACCGCCGGTTCGGAGATCGGACAACTTCTCGGAAGGCGCACCTTCATGCCCCTGACGTTCCGGCGCGTGGAACGCGGCACCGACGGCGCCGTCTCGCTCGAGGGAACTCTCGCCGGAATCGCCGGCGCGTTCCTGGTCGCCGTGGCCGGAACCGCCATGACCGTCCACGAGATCCGCCCGGGATTCCTCGGGACGGTGGTGATCGACAAGGGGCACGTGCTCGCGGTCGTGACCGTCTGCGGATTCCTCGGTTCCTATCTCGAGAGCATCGTCGGGAGCATGACGCGGCATGTCCCCAATCACGTCATGAACTTCTTCAACACCGCGGCCGGCGCGCTCCTGTTCTGGATCGCCTGGAACTTCGTCCCGATGTTCGGATTCGAGCTCTGAAGGCTCAGTGACTCTCGCGTGAGGCAGCGCGGAAGACCGCGCCGTTCTGCAGGTCCCCGACGACCGTTTCCAGCCCGCGGTTGGTCTGCAGGGCGATGTGCTGCGCCCATTCATCGCAGACGGGACACAGAGAACGGTGGAGGTCGCGAAGGAGGACGATCGCTCCACAGAGCCGGCAGCGAGTTTCGTTAAGGTGGCCCATGGACCCGCTCATTGTAGCATTGCGACGCATGCCCGGAGCTCTGAAGCACGTCGTGATCGTCGGACGGCCGAACGTCGGCAAGTCGACGCTTTTCAATCGTCTGGCCGGCAGCCGGAGGGCCATGATCCATGATCTTCCGGGGATGACCCGGGACCGGCTGATCAGCGTCGTCAGGCTCGACGACGGGGGGGCTTACGAGCTGACCGACACCGGAGGGCTGGAATACGGTGATTCTCCGATGTCGGCGTACGCGAACGAGATTCGCGACCAGGCGCGGCGCGCGGTCCGCGAGGCGGACCTGATTCTGTTTGTGGTCGACGGAGCGGCCGGCATCCTGGCGGAAGACCGCGACATCGCCGAGGAACTGCGTCCGCGCGCGGCGGAAACGGTCGTGCTGGTGAACAAGACCGATCGGCGCGACGCGGCCGAGAACGTGTCGGAGTTCTACGAGCTCGGATTCGAACGGGTCCTCGCCGTTTCCGCGGAGCACGGCAGCGGAATCGACGAGGTCACGGATGCCATCGCCGCGATCGTTTCGGAGTCGGAGGGAAGCGAGGAGGAGGAAGCCGATGAGCCCGTCCGGATGGCCATCATCGGGCGGCCGAACGTGGGCAAGTCGTCGCTGCTGAACCGCCTGACGCACGACGAACGGGCCGTCGTCTCTCCGATCTCCGGCACGACGCGCGATGCGATCGATTCGGAGATCGCCAGCGGCGGAAAACGCTATCTGATTATCGACACCGCGGGCATCCGGCGAAAGGGAAAGACGACCGACGAAGCGGAGAAGCTCGCGGTCATCTCGGCCAGAAAGGCGATCGAGCGTTGCGAGATTGCGCTCGTAGTCCTCGACGCCACGGAAGACATCGCCGCGCAGGACGCGACCGTTGCCGGCTACGCCGAGGAAGCGGGGAAGGCGGCGATGATCCTGGTCAACAAGTGGGACGTCGGCGAACATGGCCCGGACGACGCGAAGCAATTCGAGGAGCGCGTCCGCTTCCGGCTGAAGTTCCTGTCCTACGCGCCACTGGAGTTCATCTCGGCGAAGAGCGGCCGCCGCGTGGAGAAAGTCCTGCTTCGGGTCGACCGGATCGCGGCGGCGTATCGCGCTCGGTACCGCACGTCGGAATTGAACGAGATCCTCGAACGGGCGCTGGCCGAGCACCAGCCGCCAGCCCTTCGCGGCCGGCCGCGGCGCTTCTACTACGCCACGCAGCTCAAGACGGGGCCCACCACGCTCGCACTCTTCTCGAACATGGACGAGCCGCTTCATTTTTCGTACCGCAGGTATCTGGAGAACCGCTTCCGCGAGGCGCTCGGACTCGAGGGCTGCCCCATCCATCTCGTCATCCGCGCACG
>DATFUW010000550.1:0-3237 GCA_035260605.1 Thermoanaerobaculia bacterium
CATTGATCACGCCCTCCAAGTGCTTTCGGATCAGGCGAGCGACGCGGCGAATCTCCTCGACCGAGCAACGCAGCGCTCCATGGGGCCACCGCTTCCACAGGCGCTCAGCCATGCCACGCCGGATGTAACCCCACAGGTGCGACGCGATCTCTTTGTAGCGGAATGCTCGTGCCGTCTGCAGCGAACTCGAACGCAGCCCTTCGATCCGTTTTCGCGCTTCCCCTTCCAGCCGCTCCGGATGGGTGAGCCACAGATACCGGGTGTTTTTCAGCCGCTGATCACCGCGACTCCCGAGGAGTCGGTTCTCGCGCCGGCGAACCTTGTCCACAGCGTCACCGAGATGCTTCAGCACGTGAAACTTGTCGAACACGATCTTCTCATCGGCAAAGGGCAGATGGTTGCGCGTGGATTCGATGTATGTACTCGTGTCTGCGCGCAATCGACGTCTCATCGACTCCCACCGCCGCCGGCAGCTTCGCCCGGCCGCGTCGTTGCATTCCGCGGCGCACGGCCCGCGAGCGGATTCCGGACACCTCATCCCAGCTGAGTCGCAGTCCCTTGGTCACTGCCGCGATGTTCTCCGTCGCACGCAGCCAGTCGATCACCAGCGCCTCGAACAGCGCGGTGAACCGCGATCGATCCTCGGCGCACGGAAGTCGGATCTGAACCACGCCGTGCTCCTTGCATTCGATTCGCGGCACACTCGCCACCGAGATGGTCCGGTACTGACACGTATCCAGATGCCGCCATCGCCGCTCGACGCTGTCGTCGCGAGGACTCCGATCTCCGCACTCCGGGCAGATCTCCGTGGCCTTCGATCCTTCCACGAAGACCAAAACCTCGCCGGCTTCAAGTCGCAGATCGACCCGCTCAACGTGCCAGGGCGCAGTGATTCCGAGAATCTGTTCATACAGCTTTCGATCGTTCATCCCACGATCTTACAGACTCGATCCGGTGGCCGTGGAGCTGTGCGAAAGCGGGAAAGGCGGTGGGCGGAAGGTCGGCCTTTCCCGCTTTTCCACAGCCGATCAACCCACTCGCTTTCCTGATGCGCCCCTTTTTCTTTCACAGCTGTCGAAATTGGGTTTTCAGGCCGCTTTCCGAGGCTCGATCCGCCCTGGCGGACGGCGGAAAACTGGGAGAGTAGAGCACCGCGTTCATCAACAGGGGCAACGTCCCGCGCCAGAACAGGCGGAAATGCGGCTCGTCGGCGAACGTGATCACCTGCCCCTCACCGTAGGACTCACTGGCCAGGTAGACCGATCCCTTCACCCGCGCGATCGACTCCGGCCAGGCTACGCCGGCGACCAGCGGATTGTCGTCGTCGATGCTCACGATGTTGTCGACCTTGTGCGGCAGGGCGATGAAAGCTTCCTCGCTCCGCCCCTCGATCAGCACGTACGGCGAGTCGGGGACGCCGAAAGTCAGGTACGAGCGGTCGTTCATGGTCGTGCGGAAGGTCGCGCCGGGGACGCGGTACTCGTTGTAGCGCTCCGGCTCAGGAGTCTTCTCGTCCTTCTTCTTGGGCGGCTCCCACGGCTTGAGCTTCGACATCTCGACGTCCTTGTCGCGCAGGAAGGCGCTGGCGCCCTTGACGGCGACGATCGTGCCGCCACCGCGCACCCACGCCTGCAGCCGGGCGATGCCGCCCTTGCCGAGGGCCTCGGCGTATCCGCGGCCGTCGGGAAGGACCAGCACGCGGTAGTGCGACAGGTCGGTGCGCCGCAGCGTGTCGAGGGCCAGATCGGTGTGCGGAACGGGTGTGTCGATGTCGAAGGTGTGCCACAGCATGCCGTACGACGTCGAACTGACACCCGGACCGCCGACCAGCGCGATCTTCGGATCGCGAATGAAATGGATCTTCTCCGACCCGAGCGCCGTGCCGCCCTCGGTCCATCCGGACTCCACCGGCGCGATCGAGACGCCGGCGTCATGGGCCATCGCCTGGAGCGTGGCGTCGAGATCGGACTTGTTGTTGCCTTTCAGAATGAGGATGCTGCCGCGGGCGAATGTGTGCCCGGCGACGCTCAGCGGTTCCTCGCTGACGCTGAATTTGACGCCGCCGGCCAGCATGCGTCCTGCGGCACGGTAGACCTGTGCGTCGTCCGCGTCGATGATGTACCCGAATGCCGCCGGACGGAACGGCTCCGCCGCCGTCCGCTCGTACGGCCGCACGGAAGCGGAGATCGCGCCGGAAACGGCGAAGGCATCGACGTTCATGGCCAGGGGGAGCGACCAGGATGTCAGATCGTAGAAGTCGTTCGGTTCGTCGAGCTCCGTCTTCTGGCGCTGCTGCTCGACGAAGCCCTTGGTGAAGGTAGGGCTCTTCTCCAGCAGCGTCTGCACGAGATTTCCGAGCGGCTGGCGCGTGGAGATCACCGCGGTGCGCGGAGGAAAGGCCTGGTTCGCCGCAGTGTCGCTCCCGACCTGCGTGGCGCGCAGCGTCGCCGGCGCGGCCAACATGCCGATCTCGATGCCCTGGCGCTGCAGCATGTCGAGCAACGGCTGGAAGTTCGGTCCGGAGGGTGGAACGAGGAACGTGGTCTCGCCGTTCGTCTCTGCGTGCAGCGCGTCGTAGGTATTGAGCAGCAGCGCTTCGGCGTTCGCCGCGGTGGTCTGCAGCGTGGTCATGCTGCTCGTGTAGTGACGGGCGATGCGGTCGGCCAGCGTGAGCACCGTTCCGTCGTCGCGGGTGAAGGCCAGCCCGCCGCGCGGTCCGCCGGCCACCTCGTACGTCATCCCGATGGCCCCGTGCAGCGACGGCCACGAGTCTCCGTACCCCGGATAGAAGAGATCGAACACCTCGGAGACGAAGAAGGGCCATCCTCTCGCGGTGAAGGCGGCGGCGTTCGCGCGTCCGAAGACATCGAGCCACTTGGTGACACTCCGGGCGATGTTGCTGTTGACCGGCGTCGCGTCGGGCGGAAAGAAATAGGTGGAGTTCGAGCCCATCTCGTGCAGATCGACGAAGACCTGCGGATACCAGCGGCGGTACTCCGCCACGCGGGCCTTCGTCTCGCGCTGCGAGGTCCAGGCCCAGTCGCGGTTCATGTCGATCAGGTAGTGATTGAAGCGGCCGCCGGGCCAGGGCTCGGCATGCTCGAAGGCGTCGGGGTTGGGATTGGGCGTTTCGCCGCGCGTGCGGATGAACCACTGCACGTAGCGTTCGCGCCCGTCGGGGTTCTGCAGCGGGTCGATGAGCACGACCTCGTGATCGAGGATCTTCGCCGCTTCGGG
>DATFUW010000551.1:0-5843 GCA_035260605.1 Thermoanaerobaculia bacterium
CTCAGGCGGCTGAGTGTTACATGCCGGCTGAGAGCCGGCGCTACATGCCGGCTGAGAGCCGGCGCTACATGCCGGCTGAGAGCCGGCGCTACATGCCGGCTGAGAGCCGGCGCCACATGCCGGCTGAGAGCCGGCGCTACATGCCGGCTGAGAGCCGGCGCTACATGCGGCTGAGAGCCGGCGTTACATGCGGCTGAGAGCCGGCGTTACATTCGCCCCGAGTACTCGCTGAAGATGCCGAGCTCCACCGAGCGCGTCGGATCGCGAAAGCCGGCGGCGGCCATCGCGGCTAGGATCACCTCCGGACGGACGCAGTGGCGTGTCGTCGCCCAGTAATACCGCATCATCTCGGCCACGCGCGCGCGACGCGTGACGGCGAGCGCGGCCGCGGGGATCAGCGCCCCCATGTACGCGCCGAGGAGAAGCCGTGCGGTGCGGGACGCGGGAGCGGTGATCTCCAGGATCACGAGCTTTCCCTGCGGCCGCAGGATGCGCCGGCATTCCCGGAACGCCCCTTCGAGGTCGGCGAAATGGCGCAGCGCATAGCCGATGGTGATCACGTCGAACGTTCCCCCGCGGTAGGGGAGCTGCGCGCTCGTCCCCTGGACGTTCGGCAGCCGTGCCTTCTGACGTCCCGCCAGCAGCATGCCGATGCTGGGATCGAGGCCGAAAACCGAACGCGGATCGCCGGTGACCGCGGCGGCGGCGCGCGCCACCCCTCCGGTCCCGGTGGCGATGTCGAGGACGCGCTGGCCCGGCTTCACGCCCGCACGGGCGAGCACTTTGCGGCGGTATCGATTGCCGGAGCCGAGCGACAGCACGCCGGTGGCCCACTCGTACCACGGCGCGCTGTCATCGAAGAGTTGTTTGACGAATTGCTCGCGGTTCGCCGGCTCGCCGTAGTACTCGCGCAGTGGAGGGTGCGGTGCGATCTGGGTCAAGGGGTTCCCATCTCCTCGAAAATGACGGCCGGCCTTCGCCGGTCGCCGTGACGGTACGCCGCGTCGATCCGCCGGACGTACTCGGCGGGAGGGAGATCATACCGGAGGCGGTTGCCTCCCTTCCGCGCCGTGACCCGTTCGTGGCCGATGAGCGAGCGGACGTAGATCGTTTTCTCGCGCGCATGCATCCGCGACCATGCGGTGCGGCCGATCGCCGGGGAGCACGAGACGAGCACGAGCACGGCGACGGCGATCGATCGCCGGATCAGGGTGGTGACCAATGCTTCCAGTTCTCCGTGATGTCGAAATAGACCGTCTTCTGATCGCCGTTTGGCAGCTCGATCTTGATCACGTCGTAGCGGCGTCCGCTGGCGTTCCCCGTGCCGCCGCCGGTGCGGCGAAAGCGTCCGTAGCGATCGAAGATCCAGTCGTTCTCGAACGGCACACCCTCTTCGGGCGCGTCGGCAGGGACCTCGATCGCCGTCTCCAGCGAGTCGCCCGCGCGGTCGACGAGACTCGCCGCGGGGACTTCGCGCGGAGCGGGGACGGGTTTGGGCGGCGGCGGAGAGCCGGCGCTGCAGGCGCAAAGCGCGAGCGCGCACGAGACGAGCGCGAATGGCCTCAGCGGACCTCCCGCGCCGGGTCGCGGCGCCAGCGCTGGGCGATCGGCATCTGCCGTCCGTTGCCGAAAGCCTTGGCCGACACGCGGATCGTCGGCGCGGCCTGGCGGCGCTTGAACTCGCTGGTGTCGACGGCGCGGAGGATCTTCTCCACCATGCCGCGGTCGTATCCGGCGGCGGCGATTTCGGCGACTTCCTTCCACTCCTCGATGTAGAGCCGGAGGATTCCATCGAGCACCTCGTAGGGCGGGAGCGTGTCCTGATCGGTCTGGCCGGGGCGCAGCTCGGCCGAGGGCGGCTTCGTGATCGTCGATTGCGGAATCCGCTCTCTGTCGCGGTTGATCCACCGCGCGATGCGGTAAACCATCGTCTTGTAGACGTCGCCGAGGAGCGCGAGTCCGCCGGCCATGTCGCCGTAGAGCGTGCAGTAGCCGACGGCGAGCTCCGACTTGTTGCCGGTCGACAGCACCATGGCCCCGGTGCGGTTCGACCAGGCCATGAGGATGTTCCCGCGGATCCGGGCCTGCACGTTCTCGTTCGTGGTGTCGAAGATCTCGTTGCCGAACAGCGCGTTGATCGACTGCTCGTACGGCCGGTAGATCGTCTCGATCGGCGCGACGTGAAAGGCGATGCCGAGGTTCCGCGCCAGCGCGCAGGCGTCGTCGAGACTGCTCTTTGACGAAAACTGCGAAGGCATGCCGATGCCGGTGACGTGCTTCGGGCCGAGCGCGTCGGCGGCCAGGGTGGCCGTCACCGCCGAGTCGATTCCGCCCGAGAGGCCGACCACGACGTCGGTGAATCCGCACTTGCGGATGTAGTCGCGGAGCCCGAGGGTCAGCCCGCGCCCGATCTCCTCGGCCTCGTCCGCTTCGAGCACCGCATCGCACGGAGTGCCGCGGACGTTGACCAGCGAGGCGTGCTCTTCGAACGACGGCGCGCAGAAAACGGTGTCGCCGTTCGCGTCGATGACGATCGAGGATCCGTCGAAGAGCAGTTCGTCGTTCCCGCCCACCTGGTTCACGTAGACCAGCGGCATCGAATAGCGGCGCGCGATCCGCGAGAAGATCTCGTAGCGCGCTTTCCGCTTGCCCGAGTTGAACGGTGAGGCCGAGATGTTCAGCAGCACCTGCGCCCCCTGCCGCGCCAGCTCGTCCACCGGATTGCGGCAGTAGAGTTTGACCCCGAGCATCTCGTCGTCGAACCAGAAGTCTTCGCAGATGCTGATCCCGGCGCGCACGCCGGCGATGGTTGCCGTGCCCACTTCCCGCGCCGGCTCGAAGTAGCGCAGCTCGTCGAAGACGTCGTAGGTCGGCAGCAGCGACTTGTGCTGCTGCAGCACGATCGTCCCGTTCTGCGCCAGGATGGCGGAGTTGTGCAGCGGCTTGCCGCACCACTGCTCGTTGCGCGTGATGCAGCCGAACAGCAGCGCGGTCCGCCCCGTCGACGCGGCGATGGCATCGCGCGTCTCGATCGCCGCGCCGATGAAGACTTCGCGGTCGAGCAGGTCGCGCGGCGGGTATCCGGTCACCGCGAGCTCCGGGACCATCACCAGATCGGCGCCCACCTTCACGCCCGCGGCGTACGCCTTTCCGATCATCTCCGCGTTCGAGCCGAGAGCCCCGATGGTGGGATTGATCTGGGCGATGTAGATCTTCATTTCCGGCTAACTTTCGGTCAACGGCCGCGTCCTAGACTCCGAACACACGCTACCATGAGAAACATTCGGTTCGTGCTTCTCGCGTTGCTCGCGACGCCGCTGTTCGCCGCTCCGCCGCGACTCGACGTGAAGGCGGTCCGTGCGGCCATTCCGCCCACGATCGACGGCGATCTCGGCGATCCGGCCTGGCAGTCCGCGCCGGAGATCACCGGGTTCACACAGCACGATCCGCATGACGGCCAGCCGGCATCGCAGAAGACGATCGTCAGGATCGCCTACGACGACCAGGCGATTTACGTCGCCGCCCGCCTGCTGGATGATCACAAGGTCACCACACTCCTCGGCCGCCGCGACGACAATCTGGAATCCGACTGGTTCCGCATTTACATCGACGCCCAGCACGACGGCCTGACCGGCGCCTCGTTCTGGGTCAATCCCTCGAACGTGCAGTTCGACATGGCGCTCTACAACGACATCTACAACGACTCGAGCTGGGACGCCGTCTGGTCCTCCGCGGCCAGGATCGTGCCCGGCGGCTGGGTCGTCGAGATGCGGATCCCGTATTCGCAGCTTCGGTTCCCCGACCGCCCCGACCAGGTCTGGGGCGTCAACTTCGCGCGCCGCATCGCCTCGAACGGGGAGATGGACTGGCTGGTGAACACGCCGAAAGGGCAGAGCGGGACAGTCTCCCGATTCGCCGACCTGACCGGCATCCAGGGGATCCACCCGGAGCGCGCCTTCGAGCTCGTCCCCTACGGCGTCGGGCGCTCCGATCTTACGAACCACATCCCTACCGGCGATCCGTTCACCCACCCCACGTCGTACAAGATCGACGGCGGGATCGACGTGCGCTACGGCATCACTTCGAACCTGCGTCTGACCGGGACGGTCAATCCCGATTTCGGGCAGGTGGAAGTCGATCCCGCGGTGCTCAACCTGTCGCAGTTCGAGACGTTCTTTCCGGAGAAGCGGCCGTTCTTCACCGAGGGGGCGTCGATCTTCAACTTTGGCAACGGGCCTGCGAGCTTCCGGGCGAGCTTCAACTTCTATCCCCCTTCATTCTTCTATTCGCGCCGCATCGGGCGGTCGCCCCAGGGGACCTCCTCCCTTTCCGCCGACTCGGTCGACGCCCCGTCGCAGACGACGATCCTCGGCGCCGCGAAGCTGACAGGGAAGGTGGGCAACGGCTGGACCGTGGGCGTGCTCGATGCGCTGACCGACCGCGAGACCGCGCGATACACCGCCGGCGGCCTGCGCCGCTCGCAGCAGGTCGAGCCGATGACCAACTACTTCGTCGGCCGCACGACGAAGGAGTTCGGCTCGGGATCGCGCATCGGGATCCTCGTCACCAGCGTCGACCGGAAGATCCCCGACGAGCTCACCGGAATGCGGAGCAGCGCACGCGTGCTCGGCATCGACGGGTACACGAAGTTCCACAAGAACGACTGGATGTGGGAGTGGCTCGTCGGCGGGACGAAGGTCGACGGTTCGCCGGAGGCGATCACCGACACGCAGACCGACCCGGCGCATGAATACGACCGCCCCGACGCGAGCCATCTGCATCTCGATCCGCACCGCACGTCGCTCGACGGCTTCGGCTGGCGGACCATGGTGGCCAGGCAGACCGGGCGGTGGCGGCCGATCGTCGGTTTTGCCGGATTCTCCCCCGGCTTCGAGACCAATGACGTCGGCTTCATGCCGCGGGCCGACGAGATCACCTCGCACCTGGTCATCGACTATGTCAACGACTCGGTGACGAAGCATTTCCGCGACCGCGAGTTCTGGATCGGCAAATACCAGAACTGGAACTTCGGACACGATCTGCTGGCCAACGGCGTCTTCGGAAACGCGTACGTGGAGCTCAGCAACTACCTCAACTTCTCGTTCTGGGGCGGCGGCGATGGGCGGGTGCTCGACGACCGCAAGACGCGCGGAGGCCCGCTCGCCGTCCGCCCGTGGGACTGGAACGGCGGCGTCGGCGTCGGCACCGATTCCCGCAAAAAGTTCTCCGTGCAGACTTCCACGAATTTGTATCGCGCCGGCGACGGAAGCTGGGAACGCGATGGGAGCATCACCCTGACCTATCGGCCGTCAACGAGAGTCTCGCTCAGCGCCGGCCCCACATTCACGCGCGAGTACGACTACGCGCAGTACGTGACCACCATCCCCGATCCGGGCGCCACCGCGACCTACGGCAACCACTACGTCTTCAGCGGCCTGGACCAGCACATCTTCGAGCTCGGCACGCGCGCCGACTGGACGCTGAACTCGCGCCTGTCGGTGCAGCTCTATCTGCAGCCGTTCGTGGCCACCGGGACCTATCACGATTTCCGGGAGCTGGCCCGGCCGCGTTCGGGCGATTACCGGCCGTACGCGTACGCGCAGAACCCCGACTTCGACTTCCGCAGCCTCCGGGGCAGCGCCGTGCTGCGCTGGGAGTTCCGCCCCGGCTCGGCGCTCTACGTGGTGTGGAACGAGAACCGCGCCGATACCCTCCCGTTCGGACGCTTCCAGTTGCGTCGTGACATCGACGGCCTCCGCATCGCCCCCTCGAACGACGTCTTCCTCGTCAAACTCTCCTACTGGCTCCCCATGTAGCGCCGGCATGTAGCGCCGGCTCTCAGC
>DATFUW010000552.1:0-4762 GCA_035260605.1 Thermoanaerobaculia bacterium
CAGCGACGACGTGGTCGTGCCGCCGCCGGCACCGCTCCGGCCGCTGATCACGATCGATCCGTCGGTCCGCGTGACCGAGTGCACAGGCGGGTCAGGCGTCGACGCGACGTTCACGGTTCACCTTTCCGAGCCCGCCACGGCCGAAGTCCGCGTCGCGTACCGGACGATGGACGGGACGGCGCTGGCCGGGAGCGACTATCAGGAGCGGAACTCCGTGCTGGTCATTCCGGCAGGCCGGACGTCGGCCACGATCGCCGTGCGCGTGCTGTGCGACGACCAGCCCGAGCCCGACGAGATCTTCTTCCTCGTCCTTTCCGGCCCCACCAACGCGACGCTCGGGTCGGCGATCTCCGTGGCGACGATCGTCGACGACGACGCCCCGCAGGGCGAGCACCTCGCCGTCGCGGCGGTCGTCGGCTCCGCGCCCGGAGCGCAGGGGTCGCAGTTCCGCACGTCGCTGCGGCTCTACAATCCGACCGATCTGCCGATCACCGGGATGCTCGTCTTCCACCCCGCGGGCACTCCTGCCGGGGTGAACGATCCGTCGCTTCTGTACTCTCTGCAGGGCGGCGAATCGCACGTCTTCAACGACCTTTTCGGACAACTCGGCGTCAGCGGCCTCGGTTCGCTCGATCTGCAGGCGCTCGACGGCGGACTGCCGATGGCCTTCATCCGCGTCTACAACGATGGCGGCGCGGCGGGGACGTCCGGATTCATCGAGCAGGAGCTGACCTCGGCGGATTCGATCGGAGCGAACCAGCGGGGCGCGCTCTTCGTCCCCTCTGACCTCGCGGCGTTCCGATTCAACGTCGGCGTCCGCACGCTCGATCAGGGCGCCTCGTTCGACGTCGAGGTGCGGAGCGAATCGGGCGCGGTGCTCTTCCGCGAATCGAAGACGCTCCCGCCGAACGAGTTCCTGCAGACCAGCGGGTCGGATTTCGCCGGGACGGAGTTGCACGGCGGGGAGACGATCGTCCTGACGGTGCACGGCGGCGCGCTGTTCGCCTACGGTGCGACGGCCGACAACATCACGAACGATTCGAGCGCGCAGTTCATCCGCCGCATTCCGTGATGCAGCGAAGGCGCTACACGGCGGTGATGGCCGGGAAGGAACTCTCGGCCGTCACCGGATACCTCCCGCTGAAGCAGGCGGTGCAGTAGAGCCGCCGCGGATCGTCTCCATTTTGCACGGCGTTGAGCATCCCCTCTTCGGAAAGGTAGCCGAGCGAGTCGGCCTCGATGAAGCTGCGGATCTCCTCGACCGACTGCGCGCTGGCGATCAGCTCACGGCGCTGCGGAGTGTCGATCCCGTAGTAGCACGGGCCCGTGGTCGGCGGCGAAGAGATGCGCATGTGCACTTCCTTCGCCCCGAACTGCTTGAGCATGCGCACGATCTTCTTCGAGGTCGTGCCGCGGACGATGGAGTCGTCGATCAGGATGATCCGCTTCCCCTCGATGATCTTCCGCACCGGATTGAGCTTCACTTTCACGCCGAAGTTGCGGATGGTCTGCTTCGGCTCGATGAACGTCCGCCCGACGTAGTGGTTGCGCACCAGCCCGAACTCGAAGGGGATCCCTGATTCGTGCGCGTAGCCGAGCGCGGCGAACGTCCCGGAATCGGGGACCGGGATCACCACGTCGGCGTCGACCGGATGCTCGCGCGCCAGTTGCGCGCCGAAGCGTTTGCGCGTCTCGGCGACGTTGTTGTCGAAGATCTCGGAATCGGGGCGCGCGAAATAGACGTGCTCGAAGATGCAGCGCGCCTCGCGATCCGACGCGAACTGATGGACCTCCCGCAGGCCGTCGGGTTCCAGCGCCACGACTTCGCCGGCGCGCACGTCGCGGAGCTTGTCCGCGCCGATCAGATCGAAGGCGCAGGTCTCCGAGGAGACGACCAGCGAGCCGTCGAGCCTGCCCAGGATCAGCGGGCGGAAGCCGTGTGCATCGCGCGCCGCGTAGACCCTTCCCGGCGCCAGGAGCGCGATCGACCAGGCGCCGCGGCACTGCGACAAGGCGTCGATCAGCGCCCGCTCCAGATCCCGCTCCCGCGAGCGGGCGATCAGATGCACGATGACCTCGGTGTCCGACATCGTGTTGAAGATCGCCCCCTCTTCGCCGAGTTGACGGCGGAGGTCGGCGCTATTGACGAGGTTTCCGTTGTGCGCCAGGGCGATCGGCCCCTTGCTCGTCGAGGCCACGATCGGCTGCGCGTTGCACAGCATCGATCCGCCGGCCGTCGAGTAGCGGACGTGCCCGATCGCCGTGTCTCCCGGAAGCCGAGCCAGACGCTCCTGCGTGAACACGTCGGCGACGTGCCCCATCTCCTTTTCGATGTGGATCTGCGGCGTCCCGGGCGCGACGATCTGCTCGCCGGTCCCCGTCGAACGGCCGGCCTCCCCGATGTTCCCCTCGGAGAGAACCCCGTTGGACGACACCGTGGCGATTCCGGCGCTCTCCTGCCCGCGATGCTGCAGCGCGTACAAGCCGAGATAGACCAGATTCGACGCGTCCTTGTGATGACTAATGCCGAAGACGCCGCACATGAGAGTTGACTAGAACAAAGTCTAACGCGGAGGGAATCCCGATCGGGTCAGACCAGCCTTGCCTTGAGCGAAATCTGCGTCCCTTTGAGCGCCTTGGAGACGGGGCAGCCTTCCTTCGCAGCGGTCGCCTGGCCCTGAAAGTCGCTGTCGGAGATGTTCGGCACCTGCGCCTCACAGTCGAGCTCGATCTTCGTGATCTCGAATGCTTCGCCGACCTTGTCGATGTGCACGGCCGCCGTGGTGTGAACGCGCGTCGGCTGGAATCCCGCGCGCCCGAGTCCGGCGGAGAGAGCCATGGAGAAGCAGCCCGCGTGCGCCGCCCCGATCAGCTCCTCGGGGTTCGTTCCCTTTCCGCTCTCGAACCGGGAGGCGAATGAATAGGCACCTTCAAACGCGCCGCTTCCGAGCTTCACCTTCCCCGATCCCTCGCGAAGACTTCCCTTCCATTCCGCTTCCGCTTTTCGAACCGGCATGCACATCCTCCTTTGACGGCGCACCATACTACAGGGAGCGGACGATCTCGATCTGCCGGACGGCGCGTTGCGCGCCGTACGCCTCCAGAAATACGGCGATCTCCGGATGCCGGTCGCCGATGTTGAGGACCGGGAGGTCGCCGTTCGAGGGGAAGACGACAACGCGGCCTCGCTCGTCACCGAGGGTGATGAACGGCTCGCGCGCGCGCCCGCCGCAGCAAAGCGCTCCATGTCGAACCATTCCGGAAGTGGCGCGGCGGGCTTCAGTCCGCCGACGTCGGGACCGACTCCGCCGTTCCACGCGTACCTCCAGCACTGGAACCGGCGGCATTCTGTGAATCCCGGCTCGCGATCGAGCGCGGCCGCGCGCTCGTTCGTCTCCAGCACTTCGAGCACGTAGCGCGTCGCCGGGAGGATCTCGATCGAGCGCTGCATCAGCCGCCGGGCGATGCCGCGGCGGCGATGCGAGATCGCCACGCCCGTCCCGCTGTTGTACGCCGCGTCGCCGTCGAGGCAGTTGAAGACGAATCCCACGAGCCGCCCGCCGTCGAAAGCCCCCACGGCGAAATCGGCGCGGAACCCGCGCCGCACGACCAGGCTGGTCAAGGTCTCGACCGTGTAGTGCGCCGGGATGTCGTAATCGCTGAATGCTTCGCTGAACGCCGCGGTGAGCGTGTCGAACCCGACGCTGGTGAGCGGCCGGATGTCGATCAAACGGCTTCACGATCCAGGAAGCGTTACGATGGGCGAACGTGATTCTCATCGCATTCGCGGCGGTGGTCTCGGGGCTTCAGATCTCCGCGGGGGCGGCACCGGGAACCGTTGCGGATCGCGTTTGCGCGACCTGCCACGCCGGTAAAGCCGCTTCGTACCGGCAGGTGGGCATGGCGCAGTCGATGTCCCGCCCGCGCAAGGACGTTCTGATCGAGGACTTTTCGAAGGCCTCGTTCTTTCACGCCGCATCGAAGCGGTACTACGAGATGCGGTGGAAGTACGGCCGGCTCCTCTTCCGCCGCTATCAGCTCGATGCCCGCGGCGCGCAGATCAATGTCTTCGAACGGAAGGTCGACTGGATCGTCGGATCAGGACATCGGGCGCGCGTCTACCTCTACCAGGCTCCCGACGGCGAGCTCTTTCAGTTGCCGGTCGCCTGGTACACGCAGGAGCACGCCTGGGGGATGGCGCCCGGCTACGACGGTCCGGATCACGACGGCGTCGAACGCCCGGTGCGCCGCGAATGCCTCTTCTGTCACGACGCGTACGTGGAAATGCCTGCCGGAAGCGACGCCCACTGGGCACCGCAGATCTTTCCGAGGGACCTGCCGGAGGGAACCGGCTGCCAGCGATGTCACGGTCCCGGCGCCAGGCACGTCCTCGCGGCGCTCGCGGGAGAGAGCGACGATGCGGTACGCGCGGCGATCGTCAATCCCGCGAAACTCCCGCCCGCCCGGCGCGACTCGGTCTGCTTTCAATGCCATCTTCTTCCGGCCGTGGCCATGCCCGGCGTGCGGCGTTTCGACCGCGGAGACGAATCGTTCCGCGCCGGGGAACTGCTGAGCGACTACCTGCTCCACGTCGAGCCGCACGAACCCGGCAGGCAAGCGTCGGACCGTTTCGAGATCAACCACCACGCCTACCGGCTGCAGCAGAGCCTCTGCTACCAGAAGGGGGGAATCACCTGCATCACCTGTCACGATCCGCACGTATCGCTTTCGAAGGACAAACGGCTGGCGAACGTGCGCAACG
>DATFUW010000553.1:0-4238 GCA_035260605.1 Thermoanaerobaculia bacterium
CCCACTTCCGGCGTCAGCACCTCCATCGCCCGGATCACGAAATCGGGATCGATGAGAAAACGGCCGCGGATGTCGACTCCGGCCGCGGAGTCGAACACGCCGTACACGGCGCCGATGGCCCCTCCGGCATCGGAGAGCATCGGATACGGGACTCCTCCGTCGATCATCCGGGAGAGCTCCTGCTCCTGCCAGATCTTGTGAACGAAACGGCTGTCGGTGCTCGCGGCGAGCACTTCGACGCCGAGCGTCTTCAGTTCGTCGTAGATGGCGGCGACCGCCGCCAGTTCCGTCGGTCAGACGAAGGTGAAGTCGCCGGGATAGAAACAGAGAACGATCCACTTCCCCTTCAGATCGGACAACTTCACCGGTAGAAATCCCTTCCCGGCGACGAAGGCGTTCGCCTCGAAGTCGGGAGCTGCGGCCCCTACGCGCGCGGTCATGATCGTCTCCTTTCCGGCAGGTGCTCCGGGTTGTGCGCCGGTGTCGGCTCGCGGCACGCCGATCGGACCACGGGCGGGCTTGACGCATCCTTCCTTCAGATTGGACATGGTTCACCTCACACCGTCACGTTCGCCGACGCGCTCTCGGCGCGCAGTATCAGGAGTCACCGGCCGCGTGTGAGCGATATGCTTCGGACCCATGAAAGCGCTCGCCATCGTCCCCGGAACGAAGTCCGTCAGCATGGTCGACCGTCCGAAGCCGGCCATCAGCCGGCCAGACGAAATCGAGTTGCAGGTGCTCCGCGTCGGCATCTGCGGAACGGACCGCGAAGAGGTCGCGGGAGGACGGGCCCTCGCTCCCGAAGGGCAGACGACACTGGTCATCGGGCACGAGATGATCGGCCGCGTCACGGCGGTCGGCTCCGCTGTCCGGCGCGTGCGGCCCGGCGACTTCGCGGCGTTCACAGTCCGGCGAGGCTGCGGCCGCTGCCTTCCGTGCGCCATGAACCGCTCCGACATGTGCGCCACCGGCGACTATCGCGAGCGCGGCATCTGGGGACTCGACGGCTACCAGGCGGAGTCGGCCGTCGACACGGAGCAGTACGTGGTGCGCGTTCCTCCGGAGCTCGGAGCGACCGGCGTGCTGACCGAGCCGATGTCGGTGGCCGGGAAAGCGATCGACGAGGCGGTGCGCGTGCAGGCGGGACGCCTTCCCGACGCTGTCGCCTCGCCCAACTGGCTCTCCGGGCGGCGCTGCCTCGTCGCCGGCCTCGGCCCGATCGGCCTGCTGGCCGCACTCGCGCTGCGCCTGCGCGGGGCCGAGGTGCATGGACTCGACGTCGTCGATCCGACGTCCGCCCGCCCGCGCTGGCTGGAGAAGATCGGCGGGACGTACCTCGATGCGCGGAAGGTCGATCCCGACCAGCTCGGCGAGACCTTCGGCATGTTCGCCCTGATCTTCGACGCCACCGGAGTGGCGCCGGTGGAGTTCAACGTGCTCGACGCGCTCGACATCAACGGCGTCTACGTGCTCACCGGGATCCCCGGAGGCGACCGGCCGATCGAGCTGCCGGGAGCCACGCTGATCCGCCAGCTCGTGCTTCGCAATCAGGTCATGCTCGGCAGCGTGAACGCCTCGCGCGGCCACTTCCAGCAGGCGGTCGACGATCTGATGGCCGCGCAGCTCCGCTGGGGCGATGCCGTCGGCTCGCTGATCACGCATCGCCACCCGAGCAGCGACTTCGCGCCGGCACTCGAGCACCACGAGGCGGACGAGATCAAAGTGGTGATCGACTGGGCTTCGGCCTGAATCACCGCCACGACTTACCGCGCGTTCACGATCATGCGCGCGAAGCCGGTCGTGCCGCCGATGGAATCCACGACGGCGACCGACAACGTGTTCGCCCCCGGCCGCACGAGCACCTCGGCGGAGAACTGCAGCGGCCTGCTGCGGAGCTGCGGTTCCAGCTTCGCCGGGAGGCGGATCTCGTTCGGCCGCTTGACCACGTTGGAGATCCGTCCGTCGGCATCGGCGACCGCCACGTAGACCGTGAAGCCGCCGGTGAGGTGATCGCCCTGTGGCAGGAGCGTCACCGTCGAGGGGATCGACACGTCGATCGGCACCTTGAAGTAGCGGCCGGATTTCGCGGGACTTCCGGCGCGCACTCCGATCGGCCAGCCGCCGCTGACGCCGTCGTGGAAGATGTTGGCGATCACGCGGTCGCCCATCCTCTCGTCGACCGTCCTGAGCGCGACGCTCATCCGTCCGCGGACGCGCAGATCGCGGTTCCGGACCTTGACCACGATCGCGCGGTCGCTCGTGTTCTCCGGATTCGACGGCCGGTATCCGAGCGAGTAGTACGAGCTCGTATCGCTGGCTACGCTCTCGAACGCCAGGTCGAAGTTCGGCGTGTTGAGCACGGCCGTGCCGCCGGTCATCGCCGCCAGGTCGTGAAACGACTTCGCGTTGTTGCTGTACCGGATGAAGTCTTCGACGGAAGCGAGATCCGGCGCTTCTCCCTGCACCGGCTCTTCCTCGGCGCTCATGCCGAGGCTCAGCCCGCGCGCGTCGATGGCATAGATCGTCACGCCGTTCGCGTTGGCCTCGCGCGCCAGCTTCTCGATGGAGAACTGTTCGGTCAGCGATTGCATCACCGCCATGCCGGCGGCGCCGTCCACCCCGAACAACGTCAGGGCGAACTGTCGCAGCGCCAGGCCGGGACGCTCCGGAAGCTCCGAGCCGGCCAGCAGCAGCACCTTCTTCCCGTCGATGCCGGCCAGCGAGCCGGTCGTCCGCGCGATGTCGCTCAGCAGCTCGCGCAGCGACGCGCCCGCCGTCTGCTCGTAGACGTCGACCTCGTCCATGCACTCCTGCTGCGCCGAGGCGTGCGTCACCCCGCGACCTCCGGCATCGACCATCAACAGGAACACGCGGCAGTCCGACTTGATGTGGTTCTCTTCGTCTTCGGCGGTCTTTCCGGCGTAGTGCCGGTGCAGGCGCGCGATCCCGTCCTGCAGCTGTTTCCTGTCGCTGGTGAAGGGGACAATGATGTGAATGCCGTGCAGCCACTCGACGATGGAGACGGTGTCGCCCGGCTGGAGATCGGTCTCGATGAATTTTCCGAGGGACACGAGCACCTGCTTCCGGCTTCCGGCGCTGAGCGAATAGTCGTCGAGAAACATCAGGAACCGTCGACTCTTCAAGTCGGGAGCCGGCTCGGCCGCCGCGGGCGCCTCCGGCGTCGGGAGCGCCGCCGCGGTCCCGCTGCCGCGTACCTCGTAAAAGTTCGTGATCGGCTCTGCCTTGCCGTTCTCGAAGAGCTGAAAGTCGCCGCGCGTGAGGCCCGGGACCGGCCGGCCGGCCTTATCGGTGACCACGACGTCCACATTGACGACGCGCACTTCGATCGACTCGAAGAGCTTTTGCTGAGCGTGGAGAGGAACTGCGCCCGCGGCCAGAAGGAGCATCGGTAACAGGGCGCGCATCAGAGCGGTGATGACTGCCTGATTATACGAAGCCGCGGCTGCCCCGGCGCAGGGGTAACGCCCGTCGCGTCATCGGCCGCAGCGGTGCGAAAGTGTGTCATCGCCATGCACGAGCCGCAATCTGACGACACGACGGAGGACGCGGACCGCGTCCAATTCGAGATCCTGCGCAGGATGTCTCCGCAAGAGCGCCTTGCGGAGATGACGGCGCTCGAGCGAGAGAACAGCCGGCTGAAGAGAATCGTGGCCGAGCAGGCGATGGACATCGACGCGCTCAAAGAGATCGCCTCAAAAAAATGGTGAGCCCGCGGAGCCGGCGGCAGGCGGTAAAGCATCTGCAGGGCACACGGGAGTACAGCGAACGACGGGCATGTGGACTGCTCGATCAGGCACGATCGGCACAGCGATACCGCCCGAGAGCAGCGTCGTGCGTCTGTTCAAGAAACTGATCGCCGAACACGGCGCGCCGTCGTTCCTGCGCTCCGACAACGGGCCGGAGTTCATCGCGGGCGAGGTCAAGCAGTGGCTCGGGCGTGCGGGCATCGCCACCGACTGCATCGAGCCCGGCAGCCCATGGGAGAACTCCTACAGCGAGTCGTTCACCAGCCGCTTCCGCGACGAGTTGCTCGATCGTGAAATCTTCACCACGTTGCTCGAAGCCCGGACGTTGATCGAGGAGCACGAACGCTTTTCCGTTCAAGTGGACAGCGCTGCCTCCCGCATCGAAGGACCGGCCGCACGATGGTGATACACTCCCTCCATCCATAAAGGAGGTTGTGCGTCGGATGGCCGGAGTGCTGCGCCGCACTTTCC
>DATFUW010000554.1:0-2361 GCA_035260605.1 Thermoanaerobaculia bacterium
GATCGAAGGGGGACGTTCGGGGACGTTCAGCCGTACGGCGAAGGCCTCCTTGTTCGCGTCGATGCGCGGACTGCGGCAGAACTCCCGAAGGGGAGCGAGTGCCTCGGGCCACTGATGTTCGGTGACGAACCGCTGCGCGCCGGTGACCAGGCTTCGATCGCCGATCGCCCGGAGCACGGCATCGGAGAAGGCACGCGGCGAAGTCGAGTCGATGACGATCCCGCAGCCGTACTCCTGGAGAATGCGGTCGGTTCCGGGTGCAGAGCTGCTGACGACCGGGAGCCCGCCCCAGAGATCGTCGTAGACGCGCGTGCGCATCGACAGGTCGGTTTCCAGCGAGCGGGGGAAGGTGAGCAGCGCGAGCGCGAAGCGGTCGAAGAATTCGCCCCGCCGCTCGTACTCGAACCACGGCTCGAAGCGGATGAAGGAATCGAGCCGCTGCCGCTCGACATAGCGCATCGCTTCGGCGATCTTCCCCTGCGGAGTGAGCGCGGGGTTCGGATGTTTCGTGAAGGTCAGCGAAATCCGCGGGAGCGACTCGCGCGCCGCGGCGATCGCCCGGATGGCGAGGATCGGGTCGTACCAGTCGTAGATCCCGCCGAAGAGCACCCGCGGCTCGGACGCCGGCTGCCGCTGCCGGGGCGGCGGAACGCCGAAGGGAGCGATGGCGATGAGCGAGCGGAGGGACGGATCGGCTTCGAACTCAGGCGGGTTTACGCGGCCCGCCGCCAGCAGCATCCCCGCATAGAAGAGCCGCTGGGCCTCCGACGCGCAGAGGAAGAAGTCGCCGCGGAGGAGCGAATGCATCAGGGTCGCGTGGTCATGTGTGAACACTTCGCTGCCGCGCGCCGCGTAGTAGTGAAGGTTCTCGACGATGAAAGGATCGTAGAGATCGACGACCGTCGGGATCGGCCGCGCGTGCGCGAAGAAGTCGTTGGCCACGTGTCCCTGGATGACGGCGACGTCGGACTCGCTGCTGAGCCGGAGCAGGTCTTCGGGTCGGATGGGCCCGTCGTCCGGCGCGAGCAGCGCGACCGCGTGCCCGTCAGCGCGCAGCACGCGCGCGATCTCCAGAAAACGGATTCCGATGCCGGCCGGCTGCCCGTGTCCGAGCGGCTCGGGACAGACGAGAAGAGCGCGCGTCACGCTCCGCCCTTCATCTTTTCCACGATCGAGTGCAGCTTCCAGGTCTTCGACTGGTAGATCAGATCGAGCAGCGACTGCAGCCGCGCCGTCTCCGCGAAGAGCGCGCCATTGGTCCGTTCCTTCTCTGCCAGCGCGGCCCGCGTGTCCTGCAGCCGCAGGCTCTGCTCGTGCCGGTCCTCCTCGGCGGCAGCCAGCGCCTTGTGGACCTCCTCGTTCGCTCCCTCGAGATGACTGATGCGCATCGAGATCTCGTTGATTCGTTCATACAGAGCCTGCATCTCCCCCAACAACGTGCTCTTCTCGCGCTGCAGGCGATCGACGTCCCGCCGCAACTGGCTCTGACTGCCGTCCGACTCGACCAGACTGCTGTGCAGCATGCCGATGCGCCGCTTCTGCCGTTCGAATACGTCGGCCATCACCGTTTCGTCGATCATCGACGCGTGTTTCTTCCACACCTGCAGCTTGGCCTCCCGGAACCGCTGCGAGCCTTCCGGCGACTCCAGTGTGATCGACCCAGCTCCTTCGATGTGGCGGATCTCGCAGGTCACGCGCGGCACGTGGGCCAGCGTCGCGCGCTGGGACAGGCGGATCAGGAAGTCCCAGTCCTCGAACAGATCGAACGCCGGATCGAAGCCGCCGCTGTCGAGGAACGTGTCGCGCCGCATGAGGAGCGTCGGCAGCGGGATGTAATTGTCGACCAGCAGCAGCTCCCGATCGAAATCCTGGCCGAAGATGCGCATTCGGGCGTAGGTCTCGTACTTTCCGGAGCCCCCCATCCGCACGAACGCCGAGACCGCCTCCGTGTACCAGGCGGCGTGATGCGATGCCGTGTGTGCGGCGCCGGTCAGCGCCGCCAGATGTTCGGGATAGTAGAGGTCGTCGTCGTCGAGAAAGGCGATGAAGGCGGACCTCGCCGCCCGCACGCCCGCGTTCATGGCCTCGGAACGCCCGAGCGAGGAGGGGTGGTTGATGATCTTCGCCTCTTCGAGCTGCGGCTCCGCGCCGCCATCGTTGACGATCACCACCTCGGACGGATAGCCGGTGCCGCGGATCGAGCGGATTGCATCGCGCAGCAGCGCCGGCCGGTCCTTCGTGCGCACGATCACGCTCACCGGCAGCGGCTCGTGCTCCACCTCGACCACCGGAGCGCCGGCCGCGGCGCGAATCTGTGAGACCGGCATGGTGCGCAGCGACGGCAGCGGTGTCGTCCAATAC
>DATFUW010000555.1:0-2170 GCA_035260605.1 Thermoanaerobaculia bacterium
GCCCCCTCCTCTCCGCCGGACACGCCCGACCCGACGAAGTGCAGATGGTTCAACTCCATCCGGCGCGTGCGTTCCTGTGTGTCCTTGAACCAGGAGTTGCCGCCGTCGATGAGGATGTCGCCCGGTTCGAGGAACGGTGAGATCGCGTCGATCGTCTGATCGACCGGCGCGCCGGCCTTGATCATCATCATGATCCGCCGCGGGCGCTCGATCGCTTTGACCAGGTCGGCGAGAGTCTTCGTTCCGGTGACCTGCTTGCCTGCGTGTCTGGCGATGAAGCGGTCGGTCCACTCTCCCTCGAGGTTCCACACCGCGACGGGAAAACCGTGCTCCTCGATGTTGAGGGCCAGGTTCTCCCCCATCACGCCGAGGCCGATCATCCCGAACTGCGCGCTCATACCTTCGCCACCACTGCGTTTTTCACCGTCTGCGCGAGCCGCTCCAGGCCACGTTCGATGTCGCTGCCGAGATCGATGCTCACGGCGCGGCGCTTCCGGCTGGTCAGCGACTGCAAGTCGCCGATCGCCTGGGCTCGCACCAGAACGCCGAACCCGAACGTCTCGCCGGGGATCGGCAGATCCTCACCGCCTCCGCCGGTCAACTGCAGGAAAACTCCGTTCGCCGGGCCCCCCTTGTGGAGTTGTCCGGTCGAATGGAGAAACCGCGGCCCATATCCCGTGGTCGTGGCGACGTGCAAGGCGCGCGCGATCGTGGCCCGGATCTCGGCGATCTTCTCGTCGCGTTTCGGGGTCTGGGGAAAATACTCCGTCAGGGCGACGTAATCGCCGGGCTTGACGGCCGAGAGCAGCAACGCGACGGCGGGATCGTCGGGGGCGACCTGCCTGCCGCCGGCCGTCATCGTCCCCTTGGCTTTGAACTCCTCGAGCAGCCGTTTCGTGTTGTCCTTCGACTCCTGCACGTTCGGCTGGTCGAACGCATCGATGCCCAGGATGGCGCCGGCGATCGCGGTGGCGAACTCCCAGGTGAAGAAGACCTCTCCCAGGTCCAGCGGATCTGCGAGCACCTGATCGACGACCGGATGTCCAGCGTCGGCGAGCTCCTTGAGCCGTTTCATGTCATCCGCCCCGCGCAGCCGCACGGAGACGAACAGTCGGTCATCGCCGTAGTCGCGCACCTCGAGCGGCGGCTCGCCGGCGACCGGCAGCACACCCTTCCCTTCCTTCCCGGTGCTCTCGGCGATCAGTTGCTCGATCCACAGGCCGAGCGTGTCGAGCGGCGGAGGGGTGATCAGGGTCAGCTTGTCGCGCCCTTTCTGCGCCATGGAGCCGATGATCGTGCCGAGCATCGCCGCCGGGTTCTTGCGAACGTTCGGGACCTCGGCCACGTGAGCGGCGTGCACCGCGCGGTCGAGCAGCGTTTCGATGTCCACGCCGGAGATCGCCGCGGGGACGAGGCCGAAGTACGATAAGGCGGAGTAGCGTCCGCCGATGTCCGGCGGATTGAGAAACGTCTTGCGGAAGCCGTCCCGCGCCGCGTCCCGCTCGAGCTGGGTGCCGGGATCGGTGACGGCAACGAAGTTCTCGCCGGCGCGATCGCCCTTCTTCGCCTTCACGCGATCGTAGAAGTAGCGATGGAACATCACCGGCTCGGTCGTGGTCCCCGATTTCGAGGCCACGACGAAGAGTGTCCGTGCGACGTCGAGCCGCGATTCCAGATCGCGCACGGCATCCGGCACGGTCGAGTCGAGCACCGAGAGCGCCGGGTATCCTTTGCGGACTCCGAACAGGCGGCGCGTCACCTCGGAGCAGAGGCTCGAGCCTCCCATGCCGAGCACCACGACGTCGTCGAAATCGGCGCGCACCGCCTCGGCGAAGGCACGGAGCTCGCTGGCCACCCTGGCCATCTCCGCCGGCACGACGAGCCAGCCGAGCGCGTTCTCGATGATCTTCTTGTGCGCCGCGTCCGACTTCCAGAGCGTCGCGTCCTTCTTCCAGACGCGCTCGACGAACTTTTCCTTCTCCACGCGCTGCGCGGCCTGGTCGACCGCCTGCTGGTTCCGCCCGAGGTGCGCCGTCTGGCGATCCGCGAGGCCGCGCGTCACCGCGTCCCGGCGGGCCTCGATGGTCATCATCAGTGACGCAAACGACTCGTCGAATGAGCGCACGCCGTCGATCGTGAGCTGGCCGGTGATCTTCCCGAGGCTGAGTCC
>DATFUW010000556.1:0-4899 GCA_035260605.1 Thermoanaerobaculia bacterium
GGCCTCGACCGAGGAGGCGTTCTTCGAGGCACTCGACCGCATCGCCCGGCGCCACTTCGACGCCTCGCATCACTGCTGGGCGTTCCGCCTGTTCGACGGAGAACGGGCCCGAAGCGCGGATGCCGGCGAGCCCTCCGGCACCGCCGGCCGGCCGATCCTCTCGGCGATCGAAGCCGAGCAGTTGTTCGACGTGGGCCTCGTCGTCGTGCGCTGGTTCGGAGGCGTCAAGCTCGGCACCGGCGGGCTGTCGCGCGCCTACCGCCAGACCGCCCTGGAGACGCTCCGCCAGGGAGAGGTCGTGGAGCGATTTCTCTACGATCGCATCTGTGTTGCCGTGCCGTTCGACCGCATCGCCGATGTCTACCGGCTCGTCAGCCCGCCCGGCATCGTGCTGGCGGGCGAAGCGTATGGTGAAGTCAACGAATTCTCGTTCGATGTCCGCCAATCGCTGCGAGACGAGTTTCTGCGGATGCTCGCCGCACGCCGCCTCACTCCTCGGTGACGATCGTCCGCGCGATGCGGTCGCCCGTCCGCGAACGGCCGAAGACGACCAGGACCGCTTCGATCAGGTTCCATCCCGGAATGATCAGCGGCACGTTTCGGACGATCGACCGCCCGTATCCGCAGGAGTCGCCCCGAGGCGTCCGCAGGCGCAGACCCAGCATCCGTTTGCCCGGCGAACGGCCGCGATATCCGTCCCGCAGCAACAGACCGGTCAGAAGAAGGCTCAGCGCCACGAGCCAGACGATCACGATCCCCTGAACCGCCCCTCCGATCCACGCCAGGGCGTAGCTGATGATGGAGGCCGGCAGAATCAGCAGAATGGACATGCTGAGGGCGTCGACCAGGAAGGCCGCGATCCGAAGCAGCGTAGTCTGCGACAAAGCCATGAATGAAACTCTTTCCTCCCGGTATCGTACGTGCCTGATGCAGAGGTTTCCATGAACACACGAAAACGGCTGCTTCCGCTCGTGCTCGGGCTCACGCTGGTAGCCGGATGCTATCCGCTCGAGGAGCACACCGCACGGATCGGCGGAAAGTGGCCCGCGGCCGGACTCAAGCAACTCGAGGTCCGTGAAGTCAACGGCATGATCTCCGTAATGGGCGATTCGCCGAACGAGATCACCATGGTGGCCAACGTACGTGCCCGCGGCGTGCAGCCGAATCATCGCGAACCGAACGAGGGCTATTTCAGCACCGACATCGACGGCGATACGCTCGTCATCGCCACGCGCGACGAGCACCACGGATTCGTCTTCGGTCCCGAGATTCGGGTCGATTACGACCTGCATGTCCCGCCATCGATCGCGCTGCGACTGCGCACCGTGAACGGCCGGGTGGCCACCCGCAACATCGCCGGTGAGATCTCGGCGGTCACGGTGAACGGAGTGGTGGACATCGAGGCGACCGGATCGAACGAGGTCGCGGCGAGGACAGTCAACGGACGCGTGCAGGCGAAGTTCCTCGACGATTTTCACGGCGCGCAGCTCGGGACCGTAAACGGCAGGATCACCGCGGTGCTGCCGCCAACGGCCTCATTCGTGGGCGACTTCTCCCAGCTGAACGGCGATTTCGAGGCCGCGTTTCCGCTGAACATCCGCTCCCACCCGGGCAGCAGGCACGTTTCCGGGGAGGTCAACGGCGGGCGGTACACGCTGAAGGTCTCGACCGTGAACGGCGACATCAAGGTCGATCACGGCATGGCAGGGCAGTAAGAGCAGGCAGGAGTGCCCGCTCTACATGGCAGGCAGGAGTGCCCGCCCTACATGGGCCACGTATACTCGCTTCGATGCCGAAGCGCGTTGCGGCGATCGGGCTTCTGATCCTCGCCTCGGCCGCCGCAGTCGGTCCGATCCGCAGCTACGATTTTTTCTGGCAGATCGCGACCGGCCGCTGGATCCTCCAGCACCATGCGCTGCCGATCGTCGATCCATTCGCTCTCGCCAGCGCACACGTTCCGTGGATCAATGGTGAGTGGCTCTGGCAGGCCGCCGCGTTCGCGGTGACATCGCTCGTCGGATTCCCGGCGGTGTCGGTGATCAACGGTGTGTTCGTCGGAGCGATCTTCGCGCTGACATTCTGGTCCGCGACGCGCGAGTCGGACTTCGGCGTCACGGCGTTCGTGACCGCGGTCGCATTCGCCGGCGGTTCCGGCCGCCTTGGAATCCGCCCGGCCGAGGGGGCGGCGCTGCTGATCGTCGTGGCCCTGGCGCTGCTCGCGTCGCGGCTGGACGCTACGCGGCTGGCGATCGCCTACGCGGTGCTCACGGTGGTGTGGATCAACACACACCCGTCGGCGCTGCTCGCGCCGGCCCTCGCGGCGGCCACACTCTGGATCGATCTCGGCCGCTGGAAGGTCGCCGCGGCGAGTGCGCTCGCGCTGCTCGTCAATCCCTACGGGTGGCACGCGATCGCCTCGCCGTTGGCGCTGACAAGGCTGGTGACGAGCGGAGCGTTCGTCAATGCGGAGTGGCTGCCGAGCGCGCCGGCGCGTTTCCCGCTGCTGTACATCACCCTGGCCGCGGTGGTGATTGCATTTCTGATCGTGCCGGACAAGCGCCAGCATGTCTGGCGGGTGCTCGTCTTCGCGCTGCTCGGCGCGCTGGCGGTCCGGCACGTGCGCGACCAGGGGCTCTATTTCGCCGCATTGCCGATTCTCTTCCCGCCGGTGCGTCCGCTCGGCCGCAGCGCGAGCTTCGCCTTGGCACTCTGCGCACTAGTGCCGCTCGGCTGGACGTTCGCGCGCTCCGGGCACGGCACGGGCGTCGATCCGGCATACTTTCCGATCCGCGCCGTGGAACGGCTCCAGGCGACCGGCTTGCAGGGCAACATCTACAACGCCGACCAGTTCGGCGGATATCTGGAGTGGGTCTTCTATCCGCAGCGGCGCGTGCTGACGGACGGGAGAAACGAGCTCTTCTCTGCATTCATCGCCCAGGACGCGCGGGCGCGGACCGACAGCAGAGTCTGGCACGCGCTGCTCCGTCAATACCGGATCGATCTCGCCGTGGACGAGTACCAGCGCGCACCGATCGAGATCCTCGACGCGGCCACGGGACAGCGGCGCAGGCTCCCGGCATCGCTGGTGCGCTATCCGCGGCGCGACTGGGCGCTCATCGCATTCGACGGCACGGCGATGGTGTTTGCCCGGCGCGCAGCGTATCCGGCGGAGCGGATCGCGGTGATCGAGATCCGCGACGTGGTGCCCGACGCGCCGCGGTGATCAGTTCACCACGCCGCAACCGTCGTCCTCGAGCGGACGGGCAGCGGGCCAGCGCTGCGCGAGGATCCGCTCGAAATGCGGGCGGATGATCCGTTCGTAGCGATCGGCGAACTCGGGATGCAGATCGAGGATGGCCTTGCGGGCGCAATTGACCAGACACTGTGCTTCGCGATGCGAGACCGTCAGGTCGCTGCTGATCAGGTTCCGCGTCAACTCCACGATCATCCGAATTCGGCGCAGCCGGCGGCGTTCGAAAAAGGCGGAACGCACCTCGGCGATCGGTTGGAATTCGGACTTCGGCATGTCGGTCAGGCGGACAAAACGCGGCCCCCACAGACTGCATTCCGGCCATCCGAAAAACAGCCGCGGCTTTGGAAAATCACGCGTGTTCGCGGTCGCCTTCGGCCCAGATTTCATCGGCCACGCCCGCATCGACATACGACTCGTAATAGCGAATCGCCGTCCGTCCGACGGCACGCACCGAGATGTAATTCAAGGCACCGCCCGAGACCGCACCGACGATCGGGATGACCTTCGTCAGGCGTTCGCGCACGAAGCGCGCGCCGATCTTCTCCGCGATCATGCCCCCTTCGACGGTGGCCGACTCCAGGAGCGTGGCGATCCCCTGCTTCCCGATTCCCACGCCCGACGCATACGCCAGACAGGTCAACGCCTCGCCGAAACGCGCCCGATGCGTCGGTTCGAGCCCATAGATCGTGGCGATCCCGATGATCAGCCGGAACTGCTGATGGACGAGGTAGGCGAGATCGGCGCCGAGTGTCCCGACTGCGAGCAATCCGCTCGGAATTCCGGTGACCGCTCCCGCCGCGGCACAGCGGAGCGCAGTGCGGCGCACCAGGAGATGCGCGTGATCGACCGCCTCGAACTCGGGGGCTCCGGCCTTGAGCACGTCCACATCGGCGCGGATCTTCTCTGTGTCGATCTCCTCGAAGAGGGATCGGAAGACTTCCTCGAGCACGGAATCGGCGCGCTTTTTCAGCGCCTTCACTTTCCCCATGACATCAGTCCGACGAAGAGGGCTTGCTCTCCTTCTTCGCTTCACTCTTCGTCTCGCTCTTCGATTCGCTCTTCGATTCGCTCTTCGCCTCGTTCTTCGATCCCGAACTGTCCGGTTTGCTGCTCGCGTAGTCGGTCTTGTAGAAGCCAGATCCCTTGAACTGGATCGCGGGAGAGGAAAACAGCTTGCGCATGTCGCCGCCACACTTCGGACAGTGGGAATACGGCGGGTCGGAGTGTTTCTGAATCACCTCCACGCGTTCCGCGCATTTCGTGCACTGGTATTCGTACAGAGGCATGTGCAATCGAACACCGGCACGATCGGACCGATTCCGCTTGCGCCAGACCGGCGTGCGTGCTCACCGCAGGGTCGACGAATCGGTCAGCGGCACCAGCTTGGCGTGGGAATTCTCTTCGGCGGCGATCACCTGGCCGTCGCGGAAATAGACTCCGGCGATCCCGTGCTCCGTCGTTCGGTAGTACCACGCTTCCATCACGCAATCCGGCCGCTCGGTGCGCGCCGTCCAGCCGGGGATCGGATCTCCCAGCAGATGCGCCACCTGACGTCGCGACATCCCCTTCTCCAGCGCCAGGAGCTTCTGATGCGATACGGTGAGACGGTCGACGGCTGTCCGGAGACCCTGCAGCGCCTGGGCGTT
>DATFUW010000557.1:0-3921 GCA_035260605.1 Thermoanaerobaculia bacterium
CCGTGAGCGATGCTGTGGGCTACGCGCTCATCGTGCAGCACGACGGCGGATCGCCGACGCCGATCGCGGCGACGCTGGGCACGACGCTGACCCGCAGGGTCCCTGAGGGGACGATCGCGTGGTGGATCGTCGCGTTCTTCCCTGGCTGCACGCCACGGGAATCGGCGCACGCGACGTTCACGACCGCGGCGAGCGAATGCCAGACCCGCGCGCCGATCCTCCTGGCGCCGGCCTCCGGTGCCACGCACCTGAACTCGCCCGTCCGTCTGTCGTGGTCGCCCGTGCCCGGCGCGACCGGATACAAGGTGTGGGCTGGAATCGGCGATCAGGACCCGAGCACGGTGACCACCACGACCGACAACAAGTTGACCATCCCCGCTCCGGGCGACACCATCACCTGGTATGTGGAGGCACAGTTCGCATCGTGTCCGCCGGCCGTGTCGGCCTCGGCCACGTTCTCCGTCGACAGCGCGGCGCCTCCGTGCGACACGCCGGAGCGGCCCGTGCCGAGCGTCGCCGCGCAGGTCGCCGGCGGCACGCCCTACACCATCCAGTGGAACGCCGTGCCGAACGCTGCGAACTACGAACTGCTCGAAGCGGCCCACGCAAACTTCAGCGACGCGACCATGCAGGTCGTCGACGGCGTCTCGGCAACCATCAGCCACCCGGCGGCCGCCGAGCCGGTCCGCTACTTCTATCGCCTTCGCGCCGTCAGCGCCTGCAGCGACGCGCACGGACCCTATTCGAAGATCGTCAGCGTGCTCGTCCTTTCGGCGGCCGCGACCTCCGACCATCAGACCAGCATCGATGTCGGAAGCGGAACCGGCGCCGCGCAGCAGATCGCGCTCCCGCCGCAGAACCTGCCCGTCCCCTTCACCGCACACGCCGACAAGCCGTGGATCACCGTCTCGCCGGCGAGCGGCATCGTCGGGCCCCAGGGCGCAACGCTCACCGTCACCTACGATCCCGCCACGCTGCAGCTCGGAACGAACACCGGAACGGTGATCGTCTCCTACGGAAGCGGCGGCAGGCTTGTCGTCAACGGCGCACAGCCTTCCATCCCGGTCTCCGTCAGCCTCGTCACTCCGGTGTCGCCCGTCGGCAAGAACACTCCGCCACCGGACTCTCTGATCATCCCGGCCGTGGGCCACGCGCCGGGGGCCAACGGCTCGCTGTTCGAGTCCGACGTCCGCCTGGCGAACGTGTCCGCGCAGACGATGACCTATCAGCTCAACTTCACGCTCACCGGCACCGACGGGACGAAGTCGGGACAGTCGACGACCATCGACGTCGATCCCGGAGCGACGATGGCTCTGGACGACATCCTGGCGAACTTCTTCGGCATCGGCGGCGACGGCGGCGCGGCCACGGGAGTGCTCGAAATCCGGCCGCTGACCTCGACCACCAGCAGCGGCGCCAACTCCGGCACGCCGAGCGTGCAGACCGTCGCCTCGAGCCGGACGTTCGACTCCACGCCCGACGGGACGTTCGGACAGTTCATCCCGGCGATTCCCTTCTCGCAGTTCGTCGCCTCGCCCGGCCGGATCTCGCTGCAGCAGATCGCGCAGTCCTCCGCGTTCCGGACCAATCTCGGCCTGGTCGAAGCGGCGGGAGAAAGCGCCACCGTGCTGGTACACGTCCTCGACGACAGCGGCAACGAGCTGGCAGCCGTCCCCGAATCGCTGCAACCCGGCGAACACCTGCAGATCAACAACTTCCTGGCGGCGAACGGCATCCCCTCGCTCGCTGACGGACGGATCGAGGTCGAGGTGACCTCGCCGACCGGCAAGGTGTCGGCGTACGCCTCGGTGGTCGACAACGTCACCAACGATCCGCTCGTCGTTTTCCCCGTCACGCGCGGAACGGTCAGCGCCGAGCGCTTCGTCGTTCCGGGAGTGGCCGACATCGACAACCCGGGCGCGAGCTGGCGGACGGATCTGCGGCTGTTCAATTCCGGAGCCGAGCCGGTCTCGGCGACGCTCACCTACTCGCCGCAGCCGGGCTCCATCGGCGCGGCAGGCAGCACCATGGCCATCATTCAGCCCGGCGAAGTCAAGGCCATCGATGACGCGCTGCAGTCGCTCTACGGAATCGGCAATACCGGCGGCGCGCTCCTCGTCACCACGCCGTCGAACTCCGGCCTGGTCGTCACGGCACGGACATTCGATCAGACGTCGAACGGCACCTTCGGCCAGTTCATCCCCGCCGTCACGCCGGCGGATTCGATCGGCATCGGCGAACGTTCGCTGCAACTGCTGCAGCTCGAGTCCTCCGACCGCTACCGGACCAACATCGGCCTGGCCGAGACTTCCGGCAGCCCGGCCACCGCGCGCATCTCGCTGATCCTCCCCGATTCGAAGTTCGCCATCAACGTCGACGTCCCACTCGCCGCGAACGGGTTCGTGCAGTTGCCGCTCGCCGGGTTCAACGCCGGCACGGTCTACAACGGGCGCGTCTCGGTCTCGGTCGTCGGCGGAACGGGGCGCATCACGGCGTACGGGTCGGTCGTCGATGAGACGACCCAGGACCCGACCTACGTCCCCGCGCAGTAAATGCCGAGCCGGCTCTCCACCAGCTCCGCCCGGCGCCTGGAGCGGCGGCTCTACACCATATAATCGCCCCGCTTCTCTGGAGGTCTCGTGGCTGAAGAGCAATACGACATCGTCATCATCGGCAGCGGGCCGGGCGGATACGTCGCCGGCATCCGCGCCGGACAACTGGGGATGAAAGTCGCCGTCATCGAGAAGGACCCGTTCCTCGGCGGGACGTGCACGCACCGCGGATGCATCCCGACGAAGGCGCTCCTGGAGAACGCCGACATCCTCGAGCACGTGAATCGGGCCAAGGAGTTCGGAGTGAATGTCGGCGGCGTCCAGGTCGACTTCAAGGCCGGGCAGGACCGCAAGCAGAACGTGGTCGACAAGAACGCCAAGGGAATCGAGTTCCTCTTCAAGAAGAATAAGGTCGAGCGGATCACCGGATTCGGACGGCTCGCCGGCAAAGGCGTGGTCGAGGTCACCGGCGATCAGCCCCGCCGGCTGCAGGCGAAGAACATCATCCTGGCCATGGGGTCGACGCCGAAGGACCTCCCGCACATCAGGACCGACGGCAAGCGGATCATCAACTCGGACCAGATCCTCCTGCTGCCGGAGATCCCGAAATCGATGCTGGTGATTGGGGCGGGAGCCGTGGGGTGCGAGTTCGCATCGATCTTCTCGCGCTTCGGGACGAAGACCACGATCGTCGAGGTGATGCCGCAGCTCCTCCCGCTCGAAGACGAGGAGATCGCCAAAGAGTTCGGACGCCTCTTCAAGAAGAAAGGGATCGATGTCTACACCGACGCGAAAGTCGAATCGGCCGAGGTGCAGGACAAGGGCGTCAAGGTCGTGGTCACCACGAAGGGCAAACAGCAAACCTTCGACGTGGAGGTCGTCCTGTCGGCGACGGGACGCCGTCCGGTGACGGAAAACTGCGGGTTGGAAAAGACGAAGGTGCAGCTCGACCGCGGGTACGTGAAGGTGGACCCGCTGATGCGCACCGCGGAACCGAATGTCTACGCGATCGGCGACATCGTCCCCACGCCGGCACTCGCGCATTGCGCCTCGGCGGAAGGAATTCTCGCTGTCGAGCACATGCAAGGGCTCCCGGTGCGCCCGATCAACTACGACCACGTTCCGAACTGCACGTACACCGATCCGGAAGTCGCGTCGGTCGGCCTGACGGAGAAGAAGGCGCGAGAGCGCGGCTACGAGGTGAAGATCGGAAAGTTCCCATTCACCGCGAACTCGAAGGCCCGGATCCTCGGAGAATCCGGCGGCCTGGTAAAGTTCGTCTCCGAGAAGAAATACGACGAGGTCCTCGGCGTGCACATCGTCGGTCCGAAAGCCACGGAGCTGATCGTCGAAGGATGCGCGGCGCTGG
>DATFUW010000558.1:0-3585 GCA_035260605.1 Thermoanaerobaculia bacterium
ATCGGCACCGTGATCGGCTCGGGGATCTTCCTCGTCCCCGGGGCCGTGCTCGCCCAGGTGCACGGGTACGTTCTTCCCGCCCTGCTGGCCTGGATCGCGGGCGGGGCGTTGTCGATGCTCGGCGCGCTCACCTTCGGCGAACTGAGCGCCGCGAATCCCAGGGCCGGCGGCATCTATGTGTACCTCCGCGATTGCTTCGGCGCCTTTCCTGCCTTTCTGTTCGGGTGGGCGCTCTTCTTCGCCATCGGCGGCGGCGCGAACGCCGCGCTGGCCTCGGCATTCAGCGCCAACATCGCTCAGGTCGTTCCCCTCTCTCCGCTGACGGCGAAGCTGCTGGCGGTCGGCATGCTCGCGCTCGTGACCATCGTGAACGTCCGCGGCACGCGCCAGAGCGCGAACCTGCAGAACTGGATGACGGCCGTCAAGGTCGGCTCGATCGTGCTGATGAGCGTCGTTCTGTTGTCCCTGGGACGAAGTTCCGGCGAAGCCGTCGCGCATGCCTGGCCCGCCAGACCGGACGCCACTCTCTGGTCCGGTTTCGGCCTGGCCATGCTCGGCGTGTTGTGGGCGTACGAGGGATGGCAGTACGCGACGTTCACCGCCGGCGAGACGATCGATCCGCAGCGCAACTTTCCCCGCGCCTTCTTCATCGGTCTGGCAGCCCTCGTGGCCATCTACCTTCTCGCCAACCTCGGCTATCTCGCGGCATTGACCCCGGTGGCTCTCGCCGAATCGAAAAGCGCCGCCGCCCTGTCGGGGGCCACGGTCATCGGACCGAGCTCCGCGAAGCTGATCGCCGTCGCCATCGCCATCTCCATCTTCGGCGCGGTCAACGGAGTGATCCTCACCACCTCCCGCGTCTATTACGCCATGGCAAAGGATGGACTCTTCTTCCAGAAACTGGCCGAGGTCCATCCGCGTTTTCGAACGCCGGCGTTCGCCGTGATCTGCGGATCGGCGTGGGCTGCGATTCTCGCGGTCACCGGCACGTTTCAGCAGTTGTTCACGTACACGGTCTTCACGGGCTGGCTCTTCTACGGCATCGCCGCCGCGAGTATTTTCGTGTACCGGCGAAAGCAGCCCGATCAACCCAGGCCCTACAGCGTGCCGTTCTATCCCTGGACCCCGCTGCTGTTCATTCTGGCCGCGGCCGCGCTGGTGGCGAACACCATCGTGGCGCAGCCGGGTCCCGCTGCGATCGGAATCGGAATCGTGTTTCTTGGAGCGCCGGTGTATCTGGTCTGGCGCGCGCGTAAACCTTCGGAGTCATTCGGAACATGAAGAAAACAAACGTTCTACTCGCCTTTCTCCTCTGTGTCGGAACTCTGCATGCGTCGACCGAAGCGCAGTACGCGCCGGTCGAGCAGATGCTCGAGAAGTTCATCGAGCACGAGATGGCGGACAAAGAGCTGCCCGCGCTCTCGATCGCATTGGTCGACGATCAGCAGGTCGTCTGGGCAAAAGGATTCGGCTTCGCCGATCCCAGGACCAAAGTCCCTGCGACCGCCGATACGCTGTATCCCGACACTCTCGGTCTGAATCGGAGCGGCGGCGCGGTCGCCACAGGCACCATCTGGACGATCGACGGGCGAGTGTTCGATGCTCCGCCGCCCGCCGGCCCGTACGCAACGGTCGCCGATCTTGGCCACGCCCTCAGCGCCGTATTCGCGGGTCGCGCCCGCCTGCCCGAGGTCAACCGAACCACGGATGGATTCGCCACGTCGGTCAAGGATTTGCCCGACGAAAAGCTCGGAGCCGTGGTCATTACGACGAAGAACGCCGCCACTGCAGTCACCGGTCGCATCGCCGGTGCGGCCTTGAAAGGGATGCTCGCGCTGCGCCAGGGGAAGCCGGTTCCCGAGCCCGAGGTCACGTCGCCGGTCGATCCGCAACTCGCGCGTCGCATCGCCGGCCGCTACATGAGCGGCGGTCACGGCGTCGATCTGATCGAAAGCGACGGCAGACTCTCTCTGCTGCCGATCGACGGCGGCCGCTTCGTCAGCGTGCGTTCGCTCGGCGACGCGCTCATCGTCGACAGCCCGCTCGCGTATGGAGAAACGATCCTTGTGCGCGGTGACGCCATCGTCATCGGCGGAAAAACGCTCGAGAGAGTCTCGCGCGCCAGGCCGCAACCGCCTCCCGCCGCATGGACAGGACTCATCGGCGAGTACGGGCCCGACTCCAACATTCTCTACATCCTGGAGAAAGACAAGAAGCTCTGGGCATTGGTCGATTGGTACGAGTTCGATCCTCTCGAGCAGATATCCGCGAACGTCTTCCACTCTTCGAGCGGACGGTTCGTTTTCACGCGTGATCCGAAAGGACACGCCACGGGCGTCACCGTTGCGAACGTTCTCCTTCCGCGACGCAGAGTCGGGCCTGAAGAAGGGGCGTCACAACTGCGGATCACCCCGCTGCGGCCGATGGCCGATCTCCTTCGGGAAGCGCTTGCCGCCCAGCCGCCGAAAGAGAGCGGAGAATTCCGCGCTCCGGACCTGGTCGAGCTCACCGCTCTCGATCCCTCGATCAAGCTCGAAATCCGTTACGCGACCACGAACAACTTCCTGGGCACCGTCTTCTACTCGCAGGCCCGTGCGTTCATGCAGCGCCCCGCGGCCGAGGCGCTGGTGCGCGCTCACCACAAGCTCGAGAAGCTCGGGTACGGACTGCTGATCCACGATGCGTACCGCCCGTGGTACGTGACCAAGATGTTCTGGGACGCGACACCCGACGACAAGAAGATGTTCGTCGCCAATCCGAGCGAGGGCTCGCGCCACAACCGCGGCTGCGCCGTCGATCTCACTCTTTACGATCTGAGCACGGGGAAACCCGTACAGATGGTCAGCACCTACGACGAGACCACCGACCGCGCGGCCGCCGATTATCCGGGAGGCACGTCGCTGCAGCGCTGGTACCGGCGCCTTCTTCGCGAGGCGATGGAGAGCGAGGGCTTCACCGTTTATCCCGCGGAGTGGTGGCACTTCGACTACAAGGATTGGCGCAGCTATCCGATTCTGAACGTGCGCTTCGAAGATATCGGAGGGCCCTCGGCCGTCCCCGCGGCGCCAGCGGCCGACACGGATGCCTACGTCGAAAAGGCGATGGCGGCGTTCGGCGCACCCGGGCTTTCCCTGGCCATCGTCGAAAACGGCCGGACGGTGGTGGCGCGCGGATACGGCGTGCGGGACATCATGACGAAGGCGCCCGTCGACGAGCACACGGCGTTTCCCATCGGCTCGGAGTCGAAGGCGTTCACCTCCGCCGCGCTCGGCATTCTCGTCGATCGCGGCAAATTGAAATGGACGGACCGCGTGGTCGATCGTCTCCCCGGCTTTCAGATGTATGACCCCTACGTCACCGAGCACATGACGGTGCGGGACCTTCTGACGCACCGCAGCGGACTCCGTCTGGGCGAAGGCGATCTGTTGATTGTGCCGGACACCAACCGCACGCGCGCCGACGTCGTGCACGCGCTGCGCTATCTGAAACCGGCCACCGGCTTTCGCGAGCAGTACGCCTACGACAACGTCCTCTACATCGTCGCCGGCGCGCTCGTCGAATCGGTGTCCGGTCAGAGCTGGGAGG
>DATFUW010000559.1:0-7861 GCA_035260605.1 Thermoanaerobaculia bacterium
CCAAGAACATCGGGATCATCGTCGAGGCGGCGCAGTAGGCGTTTCGGCTGCGCGGCCGCCCGGCACGACATCGCGATGAGGGAAACACGGGCCGCCGCGGTCTTCGCGGCGGTTTTTCTTTTCATCGCCGTCGATCTGGCCCTCTTCGTGGCCCTCGGCACGCTGGCGCGCGCGGCCGGCTTCGTCTTCTTCCAGTGGATCGCGCTGCTCAGTGTCGTCTGCGCCACCGCCTTCTCCATCCGCGTCATGGAGGGAGGGCGGTGGAACCTCGGGCTCGTCGTTTCCGCGCCGCTGGCCTCGGGCGAACTGCTTCGCGGGATGCTCTTCGCCGCCGTGCTGATCGTCGCCGCCGATGCCATGGTGCTGCTGTCGACGCCCACCCGGCACGCGCGGGGAGGGGTCTTCCCATGGTTCGAGCTGGGGATGGTCTTTCTGCCGGCGGCCCTGCACGAGGAGCTCGCGTTCCGCGGCTACCTCTACCAGAAACTGCGGTCGTGGAATCGCATCGCGGCGATCGTCATCACCGCCGCGCTCTTCGCCGCGCTGCATCTCGGAAACCGGGCGATCTCACCGATCGCCGTGACGAACATCCTCCTGGCGGGCGTGCTCCTTGCCCTGGGATACGAGCGGCGCTGCACGCTGTGGTTCCCCATGGGCCTCCATTTCGTCTGGAATGTGCTCTCCGGGCCGATCCTCGGCTACGGCGTCAGCGGATATCAGCCGCAGACGACGCTGCTGCGGACGATCTCCGCGGGGCCGGCGTGGCTGAGCGGAGCACGTTTTGGAATCGAGGGAAGCATCTGGATGGGCCTGGCCGAGGCGGGGGGAATCTGCTGGCTCGCTCTGCAATTAAGACGTTCGACATTGGCAGCTCCGGAGTGAAGATGAAAGAAATCGTGATCATCAACGGCGCGCGAACGCCGATGGCCGAATACAACGGAAGCTTCAGCGACGTCAGCGCGATCGACCTCGGCGTGGTCGCGGCGAAGGAGGCCCTTGCGCGGAGCGGCGTCGCGCCCGAGCAGATCGATCACGTGATCGTCGGCAACGCGCTGCAGACCTCGGGCGACGCCATCTACGGCGCGCGTCACGTGGGGTTGAAGGCCGGCGTGCCGAAGGAGGTCCCGGCGCTCACGCTCAACCGCCTCTGCGGTTCCGGCGTGCAGTCGATCATCACCGCCGCGGAGCAGATCCTTCTGGGCGAATCGACGACCGTGCTGGCCGGCGGGATGGAGAACATGAGCCAGGCCCCGCATGTCATCCGCGGCGCGCGTAAAGGGCTGCGCCTCGGACAGGGCGCCCTCGAAGACGCGCTCATGGTCGCCCTCCTCGATTCGTATTCCGGCTATTACATGGCCCAGACTTCGGACAACCTGTCGCGCAGGTACGGCATCTCCCGCGAAGAGCAGGACGAGTTTGCGCTCCAGAGTCAGAACAAAGCGGGCGCGGCGCGCAGCGCCTGCCGGCTCAGCGAGGAGATCGTTCCGGTCACCGCGGGCAGGACGGTCGTGAAGGAAGACGATCACCTCCGCCCCGACACGACCATGGAAGGGCTGGCGAAGCTCAAACCGGCGTTCGCCAAGGACGGGTTCGTCACCGCCGGAAACGCGAGTGGGATCGTGGACGGCGCGGCGATGGTGGTGGTCACCTCCGCCGAGAACGCAAGAGGAAGCAAACCGCTGGGCCGCATCGTCTCCTGGGGGATCACCGGATGCGATCCTGACGTCATGGGCATCGGTCCGGTCCCGGCCACGAAGATCGCCCTCGGCAAAGCCGGGTTGAAGCTCGAAGACATCGACTTGATCGAGATCAATGAGGCCTTCGCCGGGCAGATCCTGGCGGTGATGCGCGAGCTGCACATCGATCCGGAGAAACTCAACGTGAACGGGGGAGCCATCGCCCTCGGGCATCCACTCGCGGCCACGGGGACGCGTCTGGTGCTGACCGTGCTGCACGAGCTGCGGCGCCAGCAGAAGCGTTACGGCCTGGCGTCGGCGTGCATCGGAGGCGGGCAGGGGATCGCCATGATCGTCGAACGCGTCGCATGAAGATGGCCGCGGTTGTCCTCGCCGTGGCGATCGCCGCGCCGCTGTTCGGCGCGACCGAGAAGCGCATCGATCCGCGTCCTGAGGGTGCGCAGGATCGTTCCGTCACCATGGATGTGAAGGACGCGGATGTGCGCGACGTGCTGAAGGACATGCAGCGGCAGTGTGGAGTGCGGAACCTGGTCGTCGATCCCGACGTGAGCGGCAAGGCGACGTTCTACTTCCGCCATGTGTCCTGCCCCAACGCGTTCGACGTGGTGCTGGCCACCTTCCGCCTGCGGGCCGAGGTAGACGGGAGGTCTCTCATGGCGATCGAGAAGAATCGGTGATCTCGCGCCGGGCACTGAAGGTGGGCGTGCTGCTGCTGCTGGTCGCAGGAGCGGCGGGGCTGTATTTCTCGCCGTTGCGACACTACATCGACCGCGACATGATCTATCGGACGGTGGCGCATCTGCGCGGCGTCTGGTATGCGCCGTTCGTGCTCATCGCCGCGTATGCCGCCGGGTGCGTTTTCGCCGTTCCGGCGAGCATCTTCATCCTCGCCGCGGGAGCGATCTGGGGCTGGAAGCTCGGCGTCGTCTACGCCATGTGCGGCGCGATTCTCGGCTCGAGCGGGGCGTACTTCGCCGGACTCTTCCTGGGCGAGGGAGTGCTCGACCATTTCGGCCGCGCGGGAGCAATCGTCTCACGGCAGGTGAACCGCAACGGCTTCGTCTCCATGCTCATCGCCCGCCTGATTCCCGGTCCGCCGTTCGCGGTGTGGAACTATGCGGCCGGAATCGCACGGATGAACTTCGGCGAATACGTGCTGGCCACGCTGCTCGGGACCCTCCCGGCGCACATCGTCTTCGCCTATTGCGCCGACGCGCTCTTCAACGGAACGATGACGCAGGGCGACGCGGTGAAGCGGCTGTTCATCGTCGCCGGCCTGCTGGTCTCACTCGTCCTGCTCACCACCCTGCTCAAGCGCCGCTTCGCCCGCAACGTCAGCTCCTGACGGCCTCCGTGTTGCACACGAAGCTGTGCACTCCTCCTGTGCTACACTCATCGATCCGGCATGATCGAGATCCAGATCGTCCCAAGCGACATTCGGCGCAACGTGCGCTATGTCTTTTTCGACCGCCGCCGCGTGGTGGTGGCGATCTGTGTTCTCGCGGGCGTGCTGGCCGCGGTCATCGGGTCGATGGCGGCGGCGCCGACGGTCATCCGCCGCGTCTATCGCGACACGTACGCGAAGTCTATGCGCGTGGAGCGTGATATTCAGCGCGAGCGGCTGCGGGAGAACGTGCTGCAGATGACCTCGCTGGAGCGCAGCCTCGAGGAGCAGCGCCTTCGGGTCGAGAAGCTGGTCACGGTCTATGGTCTGGAGCAGAACCTCGGTCAGGGAGGCTTTTCGTTTCCGCTGCACGGAAGCGGTGACGCAGCCGAGGTCCAGCTCGGGGATGCGACGCAGCGGGAGAACGCGCTGCGGCACGCGATGAAACGCCTGCAGGACCAGATCGAGCTCCTCGCCGAGTACGAGAAGGCCAACGCCGACCTGGTGCGCCACACGCCCTCGATCCTGCCGCTGCCGCCCGACCAGTTCGTGCTGACCTCTCCATTCGGCATGCGGATCTCGCCGTTCACGCGGGCCGCCGATTTTCACAAGGGTCTCGACCTCTCCGCGCCGACCGGCACGGCGATCTACGCCGCGGCCGACGGCGTGGTCAGCTTCGCCGGACGGTATCCGCTGCGCGACAGCGTGCAGTGGTGGCGCTTCGGCAACGTGGTGGTCATCAATCATTCGAACCGCTTCGTGACCATCTACGGTCACTGCGACACGGTGAAGGTCCACCGCGGCCAGCAGGTGCGGCAGGGAGAGATCGTGGCCACGGTCGGGTCGACCGGATGGAGTACCAACTCGCATCTGCATTACGAGGTGCGCAGCGATCTCGAACATCCGGGCACCTACGTGCCGATCGACCCGCGGATCTACATCCTGAACTATCAGTGGTCGAACGAGGCGAACCTCCTGGCGCGGGCGCGCGCCACTCGGGATTACGCCAACTTTGATCCGCTTCCGCCGGTGTTCCTCGGCAAGGGGAAGGTCAAGAGCCGCGGGCGAAGGAGGGTGTGATGAGCGCAGGCGCCGAGCAGTCGAATTTCCCCACCATGATCATTCCCCGCGGAACGGAGATCCGCGTGAACCAGCACGGGCAGCTGTCGATCAAGACGCCAGGCAATCTGGTGATCCAGAACTCCGGGCTGTATTCGGAGCTCGAGTCGACCAATGGATCGATTCGCATCGAGGAGAACGTCACGGTCGAGGCGGTGAGCATCCGCGCGGCCCAGGCCTGCTTCATCCAAGGGACGGTCACCGCGTGGAAGGTCCGCGCCAAGCGGATCACGCTCGAGGACCGCGCCAGGGCGTTCATCATGCTCCAGGAATCGGAGTCGCTGGAGCTCTCGAAGAGCAGCCGGCTCGTCGGGAACTTCGCCAACGAGAAAGAGCTCTTCCTGATGATGGGGAAGTTCACTGCGCAGTTGAAGGAGCTCCCCGGTTCCGTCGACATGGCCGCGCCGACGCCGCTGGCCGAAAGCGCGCGGCCCCAGCCGTCGATCGCCTCGGCCCCTGCCGCACCGCAGCGCGAGGATCCCGCCGAACACCTCCGCGCCGCACAAGGCCTGCTGGAGCGCGAGGTGACGCGTACCGATCTCGCGCCCGCCGAGGCCGAGGCGCTGCGCGAAGTGCTCTACGCGCTCCGCGAACGCAACATCCCGCGGATCGCCAACGTCTACCGCGACGTCTTCTCGGAAGTGAAGACCCCCTCGGAGAACGTGCGCAGAGCCCTCGAGCACCTCGACCGCTATTTCCGCCGGTGACGGTTTGTAACCCCGCTACAATCCGTCGTCCATGATTCCGCTGACCGACCACAATCCGCGGTCGACGACGCCGGTCGTCAACAATCTGCTGATCGGCATCAACGTGCTGGTATTTCTGTGGGAGTTGTCGCTCGGTCCGTATCTCGCGCGCACGCTGTTCGCCATGGCCTTCATCCCGGCGCGATTCTGGTACGCCCCGCTCTACCCGCTGAACTGGGCCTCGATTCTGCTCTCGATGTTTCTGCACGGCGGGTGGCTGCACATCGGCGGAAACATGCTCTATCTCTGGATCTTCGGCGACAACATCGAAGATCGTCTCGGCCACGGGAAATACGCGCTCTTTTATCTGCTCTGCGGCTTCCTCGCCACCATCAGCCACGCCGTGTTCAATGCCTCCTCGACGGTGCCGTCGATCGGGGCATCGGGCGCCATTGCCGGCGTCCTCGGCGCGTATCTCGTGCTCTTTCCCAAGGCGCAGGTCAAGACGCTGATTCCCGTCTTCTTCTTCATCTTCATTCGTGACATCCCCGCGGTGATCGTCCTCGGCCTCTGGTTCATCCTGCAGCTCTTCGTCGGCGTGGCCTCGATCGGCCCGGCCGCGCAGAACGCGGGCGGCGTGGCCTACTTCGCACACATCGGAGGCTTCATCTCCGGGATGGTGCTGGTGGTGCTGATGGGAGGCATGCGGCCGCGGCGCCCGCCGGCTCGCGATCCGCTGGACGAGATCTGGAGGTGAGCGGTCAGCCGAATCGGCCGAACTCCGCTGCCACGCGCTCCGGCTCGACGGCGTTGATGGCGCTGCCGCTGGCAAGCTCGAAGCCCGCGAGGATGGATGTGCGGGGGAGGATCTGCACGTACCAGTGCGCCGCCGGCTCGCCCGGAAACTGGAGAAACATCCAGTTGAAACCGCCGGCGACGGAGTGCATGGCACGCGTCGATTGCTGCAGCAGCGCGGCGAGCCCGTCGATCCCGGCGACCTCCGGCCCGTGCGTCCGCGGAACGATCCACTGCTCGCAGGCCATCGACGATCCGCGCGGCGCGATCCAGCGGAAGTGCGCGGTGGCGGCGATCAGCGGTTCATCGTCGAGGCTGCAGAGAGGGCATCGCGCGGCGGCGCGAAATGCCGACGCCTCGCGCGCGATCCGCGGAGGAATGAAGGGAGTGGCCAGGAGCTGCGAATGGAGATGGGGCATCGATGCGCCGGCAGCCTGCCCCTGGTTCTTGAAGATGCAGGTCCATCCTCCAGCCGATTGCAGCATCCCGTAGCGCTCCACCCAGACGTTCACCACGCGCGCGGCATGATCGGGTGAGAGGAGGTCGAACGTGGCCTCGTGCTCCCGCGCCTCGATGACGATCTCATGCCGCTCCGTCAACGGGTACTTGTTCGGAACGACGCGGACGCTCCATGGATCGCCGTCGCGCCAGATCTCCGGGGGAGTGTCCGACTCCGCCCCCGGACAGAACGGGCAGCGCTCGAGCGCGTTGCGAAAGGCGTTCGGGCGCGCGGCGCGGCCAGGCGCCAGGAACAGCGGATCGCCGGTGATCCGATTGCGCCGGATCATGGCCGCTCCATCCGCCGCGCAAGAACGAGGCGCTGCACGATTCCGATCACGGCGAAGAGCAGCAGGAGGATCGACATCCACTCGGCGACGGTTGCGCCGCCAAAGCGGAGGCCCGCCCAGCCATTGCTGAAGAGAATGAACGACACGATCGGGAAGACGATCAGCGCGAGCACGAACTCTCCGCGTCCCAGCGACTCGTAGTGACGCGATCCGAAGGTCGCTTCGATCTGCGTGCCGAGGTAGCCGTCCAGCATCACGGCGATCGTCACCGCGACGAGCAGCGATTCACGGACGCCGTTACCGAACATCCATCCGGCGGCCAGGAGCGAGTCGGAGAGGCGATCGCAGAAGTGATCGAGGAGGTCTCCGAACCGCGTCTCCTTCCCCTGGACGCGCGCGACGAGGCCATCGAGTGCGTCGCCGAAGCCGGCAAGGGTCACGAGGACAATGGCCGCGAGGAAGAATGCAGGTCTCCGTCCGCCGGCGACCAGCAGCCACGTGGCGATCAGGTTCAGCAGGAGAGAGGCTACGGTGATGGCGTTCGGCGGAAGCGGGCTCCGCCGCGCGATCGGCGTGAACCAGCGGCCGAGCCGCTCGCGCCACGGGTGCATGAGCCCGCAATTGTAGTGGAATGAAGGGTCCCAAAAGATTATTTTGAGGCTACACTCGGCGGCATGGTGCGCGCGCTCATCCGGTTTTCGATCGTTTTTTCCTTGCTGCTCGCTGCCGCCCACTCGGCGTTCGCATTCCGCACGTCTGCCTGGATTCCATCCTCGAAGGCCGCGGCATTGACCTCGCTGCAGGCGAACGTCGGAACCCTGTCGGAGTCGAATCCGATCTGGTACAGCCTCGCAGCCGACGGGTCGATCGTCACGAACTCGAACGGCGAGAACCCGGTCTGGCGTGCGGCGATGACCGGGACGCGGCTCGTCCCGACGATTCAAAACCGTTTGGGCGGTCGCTTCGACGGCCAAGCCGTGGCGGCGCTGATCGCTGCGCCGGAGTCGCGCGATGCGCATGCTTCGGCGCTGGCCAGCCTCGTCCTGAGCAATGCCTACGATGGAATCGACATCGACTACGAGCGTCTGCCGGCGGCCTCGCGTGCAGATTTCACCGCGTTTCTGACCGCGCTCGCGCGGAGGCTCCACGCGCTCGGCAAGACGCTCTCGGTGACCGTCGAGGCCACGACGAGCGCCGGCGACAACGGAAACGGCCTCGGGGCGGAGGACTGGCAGGCGATCGGCGCCCTCGCCGAATCCGTCAAAATCATCGCCTGCAACGACCGCGATTCCAGGAGCGCGCCCGGTCCGATCGCGCCACTCGAGTGGATCGATCGCGTGGCGTCGGTTGCCGAGAGCACGATTCCCAGCGCGAAGATCGTCATCGGACTCC
>DATFUW010000560.1:0-2415 GCA_035260605.1 Thermoanaerobaculia bacterium
CCTCTATCACGGCCTCTGGAGCATGTTCAATTCCCTGGGGCTGAACTACGGGAAGTTCAATGCGTGGCGGCGGACATTCGCCACGTTCTTTGCCGTGGTCATCACCCTCGGCAACATCTCCTTTCCCATCGCCGTGCTGACTGGAGTGATCCGATGAGCGAGCTGGACGCCAGGATTCCGGCCGGACCGCTCGCGGAAAAGTGGTCTTACGCCAAGGCGCATTACAAGCTGGTCAACCCGACCAACAAGCGCAGATACCAGATCCTCGTGGTCGGCGCGGGACTGGCGGGAGCCTCTGCGGCGGCGACCTTCGGCGAGCTGGGTTACGACGTCAAATGCTTCGTCTTTCACGACTCCCCGCGGCGCGCACACTCCATCGCCGCGCAGGGAGGCATCAACGCCGCCAAGAATTACCAGAACGACGGCGACAGCATCTATCGCCTTTTCTATGACACGGTCAAAGGGGGCGACTACCGCTCGCGTGAAAGCAACGTCTACCGCCTGGCCGAGCTGTCAGTCGACATCATCGATCAGGCGGTGGCGCAGGGCGTCCCCTTCGCCCGGGAGTACGGCGGACTGCTGGAGAACCGCTCGTTCGGAGGCGTGCAGGTCTCGCGCACGTTCTACGCGCGCGGGCAGACGGGACAGCAGCTCCTGCTCGGCGCCTTTCAGGCACTCGAGCGGCAGATCGCCGCGGGCCGGGTGACGATGTATCCGCGCTACGAGATGCTCGACCTCGTGGTCGTCGACGGGCACGCCAAAGGGATCATCGTCCGCAACCTGCTGACCGGCGCCGTCGAGGCGCACGCCGGAGACGCCGTGGTCCTCGGCACCGGTGGATACTCGAACGTCTTCTATCTGTCGACCAACGCCAAGGCGTCGAACTGCACGGCCATCTGGCGCGCCTACCGCCGGGGCGCCTATTTCGCCAATCCCTGCTACACGCAGATCCACCCCACGTGCATTCCGCAGTCGGGCGATTACCAGTCGAAGCTGACGCTGATGTCGGAGTCGCTGCGCAATGACGGCCGCATCTGGGTGCCGAAGCAGCAGGAGGACAAACGTCCGCCGCGCCAGATCCCGGAGAACGAGCGCGACTACTACCTCGAACGGAAATATCCGAGTTTCGGCAACCTCGCTCCGCGCGACATCGCCTCGCGCGCCGCGAAAGAGGTTTGCGACGAGGGGCGCGGCGTCGGTCCCCGTGGCCGCGGCGTCTATCTCGATTTCGAAGACTCCATCCGCCGCCTCGGCCGCAAGACGATCGAAGAGCGCTATGGAAACCTCTTCGACATGTACCATGACATCACGGCCGAAGATCCCTACGTCGTCCCCATGCGCATCTATCCCGCGCCGCATTACACGATGGGCGGGCTGTGGGTCGACTATCACCTGATGGGAACGATCCCCGGTCTGTTCGTCATTGGCGAAGCGAATTTCTCCGATCACGGCGCCAACCGCCTCGGCGCCAGCGCGCTGATGCAGGGGCTGGCCGACGGATACTTCGTCATTCCGGCGACGATCGCCGACTATCTCACGGGCCAGATGCACAAGCGGCCGGCGACCGACAGTCCCGAGTTCAAACAGGCCCAGGACGACGTCGCGGGACGCGTGCGCCGCCTGCTCGACAACAAAGGGACGCGTACCGTCGACTCCTTCCACCGCCAACTCGGCAGCATCATGTGGGAGTACTGCGGGATGGCCCGTTCCGCCGACGGGCTGAAGAAGGGGAGGGCGGAAATCCGCGCCCTGCGCGAACAGTACTGGAAAGAGGTTCGCGTCACCGGGACCGGCGAAGAGCCGAATCAGGTGCTGGAGAAGGCCGGACGCGTCGGCGATTTCCTCGAGCTCGCGGAGCTGATGTGCGTCGATGCCCTGCACCGCGAGGAATCGTGCGGCGGCCACTTCCGCGTCGAGTATCAGACTGCCGACGGCGAGGCGCTGCGCAACGACGAGAAGTTTCTCTATGTCGCCGCCTGGGAATTCACCGGGGTCGACGGCGAGCCGCGGCTGCACAAGGAGCCGCTGACGTACGAGGAAGTCAAGCTGGCGACGAGAAGCTACAAATGAGAGATCGCAACATCCCGACGAGCCGACGACGAACATGAATCTCACACTGCACATCTGGCGACAGCCCGCGCATGACAGCGAAGGGCGCTTCGTGCGATACGAAGTGCGCGACATCAGTCCCGACGCCTCGTTCCTGGAGATGCTCGACGTCCTGAACGAGCAGCTCATCGAGAAAGGGGAGGAGCCGGTCCATTTTGAACACGACTGCCGTGAAGGGATCTGCGGCTCGTGCGGGATGATGATCAACGGCATCGCGCACGGTCCGGTCGGCGGGACGGCCACCTGCCAGCTTCACATGCGTGCCTTCCAGGACGGCGACGAGATCCGCGTCGAGCCGTGGCGCGC
>DATFUW010000561.1:0-2516 GCA_035260605.1 Thermoanaerobaculia bacterium
GGGGCTCAGCGTGACCGAACAGATCCAGAAGAACCCCGACATGCTCGATCCCGAATGGCTCGCCGCTTCGAAGGAGTGGCGCGACCCGCAGAAGTGGCTGGCACTCGCGGACCGCTTCCTCTTTCCTGACGAGCGCCCCGAGGACATGGAATGGGCGCACTCGACGCTTCGGCCGATGCGCCTCGACGGCCTGGCCAAAGACCCGCTTCCGCCCGACGCGCAGTTCCCGCCGTCGGCCTGCATCATCGCCACGCTCGACCGCACCATCAATCCCGCATGGCAGGAGCGCGTGTGGCGCGAGAAGAACTACGGCCGCCTCATCCGGATGGAATCGGGACACTGCCCCCAGATGTCGAGGCCCGGCGAAACCGCGAAGCTGATCCTCGAGGCGGTGGCGACGGGCGAGCGGCGGGGAAGGGTGGAGTGAGGCCTGACAGCCTCAATCGCTCCCCATCCGCAACACCTCCGCGATGTGCAACGGCTTTCGGGTCGTCGACTGGACGATCTGTTCGTGACAACTGAAGCCGTCGGCGATGATCAGGGTGTCGTCATCGGCTTCGCGCACGCGCGGGAAGAGCACGCGTTCGGCGCATTTCATGGAGATGTCGTAGTGCGTGCGTTCGAACCCGAACGCGCCCGCCATCCCACAGCAGCCGGAGTCGAGCACCTCGGCGTCGAGTCCCATCCGCTCGAAGAGCTCCTGCTCTGCGTCGAACTTCAGCACGGAGCGGTGGTGGCAGTGGCCCTGGACGATCGCCTTGCGCTTCAACTTCGGTACGGGGAAGCCGTCCTCGTTCTGAATGAACTCGCTGAGCATGAAGACCTGCGACTGGAACCGCCGGGCGAATGCATCGTCGGGAAACAGGTCCGTCAGCTCGTCGCGGAACACCGACACGCAGCTCGGCTCCAGTCCGATGATCGGCGTGCCGCGGCTGATCTCCGGCGCGAGGGCTCGCAGGTTGCGACGGAGCAGTCGCTTGGCCGCCTTCAGGAATCCGAAGTCGTACAGCGGCCGGCCGCAGCAGAGTGAGCGGTCCGGAATCACGACGCTGTACCCGGCCTTCTCCAGCACGTCCACCGCCGCCTCCGCGATCTGCGGGTGGAAGTAGTTGTTGAACGTGTCGGGGAAGAGGAGGACGCGTTTGCCTTGCGACGGATGCGCGCGTTTGCGGAAGCGCGCACGGAACGTCGACGTGGCGAACGGCGGCATGCGCCGCTGGTTGGCCACTCCGGCCGCGGCTTTCATGGCGTTTGAAAACGGCGGGGTCTGCGAGAAGAAGTTCGCGGCGCGCGGAGCGATCGACGCCAGCCGCGCCCACCAGTAGATCAGCCCCATGGCATAGGCCGAAGCCGGCCGCGGATGGTGCTCGTAATAGTGCGCCAGGAACTCCGCCTTGTACGTGGCCATGTCGACGTTGACCGGACAGTCGCCCTTGCAACCCTTGCACGCCAGACAGAGGTCGAGCGCGTCGTGCACGTACGGGTTGTCCCAGTCGTTCGGCACCTCGGCGCCGTTGAACATCTCGAACAGCAGGCGCGCGCGGCCGCGGGTCGAATGCTCTTCCTCGCGCGTCGCCTGAAAGCTCGGGCACATGACGCCGGAATCGAGGCGCCGGCACTTGCCGACCCCGACGCAGCGCAGCCCCGCTCGCGAGAACAGGCCATCGTCCTTGGGGAACTTGAAGTACGTCTCCGGATTCCACGGCTCGTAGCCGGTGCCGAGGCGGAGATTCTCGTCGATCCGGTATGGATCGACGACCTTTCCCGGATTCATCTTCCAGTCCGGATCCCAGATCGACTTGAACTCGCGGAAAGCGCCGATCAGCTCGTCGCCGTACATGATCGGCAGTAGCTCGGCGCGCGCCTGGCCGTCGCCATGCTCGCCGGAGAGCGAACCGCCGTAGGAGACGACCAGCTCGGCGGCCCGGTGGACGAACTCGCGGTAGTCGCGGATGCCGTCGGCGTGGCGCAGATCGAAGTCGATGCGCGTGTGGATGCACCCCTGGCCGAAATGCCCGTAGAGATCGCCGCGGTATCCGAACTGCCCCAGCAGCTTCTCGAAGTCGCGCAGGTACGAGCCGACCTTGTCGGGCGGGACGGCGGCGTCCTCGAACCCCGGCCAGGTGAGCGGCTGGTCGGGGATGTTGGCCGTCGCACCGAGTCCCGACTCGCGGATCTCCCAGACGAGCTTCTCTTCGTGCGGATCATCGTAGAGCTTCATCGACGGCGCGTGCTTCTCGTGCTTCAGGGCCTCCATCATCCTGCGCGCATTGCCGTCTGCCTCTTCGCGCGTGGAGCCTCCGAATTCGCAGAGCAGCCACCCATTGCCATCGGGCAGGAGCTCGAGGTCGGAGACATTGAGCCCCTTTTTCTTCATGTCGGCGGTGAGCGCATCGTCGATTCCCTCGAGTCCGATCGGGCCGAATTCGAGGATGCGCGGAATGTGATCGCCGGCCTCGTAGACGCTGGGATATCCGAGGACGACGAGCGTCCGCGCTTGCGGGCTGTCGACGAGC
>DATFUW010000562.1:0-5379 GCA_035260605.1 Thermoanaerobaculia bacterium
GGCCTGGCCGAGAACCTGAAGCTGCAGGACCGGACCGCGGACGCGATGCGCGAACTGCGGCAGGAGCACGGTGCCCTCGAACTCGAGACGCTCGAGCCGCATGCCGTGTTTCACGAAGGAGAGATCGTCGACCTCCGCCAGGAGGCGCGGAACAACGCCAGGAACCTGATCGAAGACTTCATGATCGGGGCGAACGGCGTCACGGCCCGCTTTCTCGCGAACCAGCACGTGCCGAGCATGCGCCGCGTCGTCCGCTCGCCCGAACGGTGGGACCGCATCGAGGCCATCGCCGCCGAGAGCGGCGACCGCCTGCCGCCCGATCCCGACTCCCGCGCGCTGGAGGAGTTTCTCCGCCGGCGCCGCAAAGCCGATCCGCTCCGGTTTCCCGACCTCTCGCTGGCGATTGTCAAGGCCATGGGCGCCGGGGAATACGTCGTGGAGAAGCCGGGAGCCACGCCGATCGGACACTTCGGCCTCGCGGTGCGCGACTACACGCATTCCACGGCGCCGAACCGCCGCTTTCCCGATCTGATCACCCACCGTCTGATCAAGGCGGTGCTCTCCCGATCTCCCGCACCCTACGCCGAAGACGAGCTCGAAGGGCTGGCAGCACACTGCACCGAGGCGGAGGACGCGGCGAACCGCGTCGAACGGCAGGTGCGAAAGTCGGCGGCGGCAATCCTGATGTCCCAGCGCATCGGCGAGCGGTTCGAAGCGCTGGTCACCGGCGCCTCGGTGAAGGGAACGTGGGTGCGCACGCTCCATCCGCCAGTCGAGGGAAAGCTGGTGCACGGCGCGCACGGGGTCGACATCGGCGACCGGGTGCGCGTCAAGCTGGTGTCGGTGGACGTTCCGGCGGGGTATATCGACTTCGTTCGTTCGGGCCGATGACGGCGGCGATGGCGAACAGCATCGGCCCGATCATCTGCATCAGCAGCCGGTCGGCCGATGCGGCCACGAGATCGCTCATGTTCCAGTTCGTGACGGCGTACGCGCCGATGTAGAGCGCGGCCATCGAGGCCGCGATCGCCGGCATGCGCCACTCCCGCCGCCAGGCCAGCAGCGCCAGCGCCACGACGGCCGCGATGCCGACGACCCCCCAGTTCCAGAAGATGACGAGGTGACGCGCGAACTGCCAGACCGCCGGGAGGATGCGTCCCATGCGCGAGGGCAGCGAGGAAAGCAGCGCCGCGTAGTTCTCCTCGTCCGTGATCGGAATGCCGCTGCGCCAGACGAAGAGCGCGGCCGCCGCGACCGCCGGTGCGATTGCCGCGATTCCGATCCGCCGCCGAAAACGGAACGCGCCGATGAACAGCAGCACCGACGCGATCGGCAGCCCTTCGTTCTTCGTCAGCAGCAGAAACGAGAGCCACGCGCCGAAGCGCAGCGGCGACTCGCCGTCGATCATCTCCGCCACGGCGGCGGTGACGAACGCCGCGATGGCGATGTCCGCGTACGCGCTCGTCGCTCCTCCTTCCGCGGCAAACGAGAACTGCGGCAGCCAGGCGAGGATCGCCCCGTACCACGGCCCGATGCGCCGGCGGACGAAAACGACGAGCGCCGCGAACAGAAAGAGATAGAGCCAGCGCACCTGCGGGTCGTCCGCATCGCGCGTGGCTATCATCACCGCCGCCGCGTCGAGCGGGATCAGCAGCGGATACTCGTTTCGCGGATCGTAACTCGAGCGGAGGTGAAAGAAGGGGCCGTCGACCGTCCGTTCGTTCGCCAGCGCCTTGGCCTTGAGCAGCCAGAACGCGCGGCCGTCGAAGTCGTGGAGCGGGACGATGGACACGATGAGCGCCAGCAGGACGAGCGGAACAACCGTGAGGATCGTCAGCGTGGCCGTGGACCGCGCGGGCACGATGGCCCGCGCCACCTCGGCGCGGCTCGACAGAGCCAGGACGAGTTGCACCACGCCGGCAACGGCCACCGCCGTCATCGTCACGACAAACGGCACGTTCAGCACGCCGAGAATGAACATCGCCGCGCCGAGGAGTCCGGCGCCGAACAGAAACGCCTCCGCGAGACTCCGCCGCCCCGCCGCCCAGCCGGCGAGCGGGAAGAGGACCGCGGTCACGACCAGGCCGGTCATGGGACGTCCTCCGGCCAGATGAAGCGGGTGTTCCCGTCCGGGAGCTTCGCCGTGATGAACGCATAGATCGGTCCGCCGACCGTCCCCAGCGCGTCGATGCTGTAGAGGGCGTGCGGCGGCATCGGCGCATCGTGCGAGGCCACCTTGCCGACGACCGGTCGGTCGCTCAGATTCAGGAGCCAGAGAATCGCCGGATGCGGCAGGGCGGGAAAGTGCGCGGGCGACTCGAGCGGCCCCGAGACCAGATGCAGCGGCGCGGCGACGTGCGCCGGCTGGTTCACGAGCCAGAACGCCGCCCGGACCGGAGCGTCGCTCTCCACGCGCATCCAGCCGGCGAACTGCATCACCCCGAAGCACTCGTACACCAGATCGTAGAAAGTCCGCTTTCCGCGGACCGTCAGCGTCTTCGGGATGCCGTTCGGGAAGAGGGTGAGCGTGACGTGCGCCTCGACATCCGCGGCCAGCGCGCCCTCGATGACATACGCCGCCGCGGGCATGCCGTCGTTCGAGGAGACGATGGGAATGGCGAAGCTGCGACGCGTGGCCGGGGGGAGCGGCGGGTCGCGGAGCAGCGGCTCGCGCCGCAAGTCTGCGTCGCGCACGGCAGCGTACGTGGTCACGCGCGCGCTCGCCGCATCGACGATGAGCGACGGCCGCGTCTTCGGATCGAGCGCGGCCCAGGCGAAGCGGGTGCCGTAGGTCTTTGCCTCGCGCGGATAGAGGTAGTAGGTGAGGAACACGGCCTGATCGAGCGCCGCGCGCGTCGTCGCCAGGACGGCGACCGGACGGCGCCCGCTGCTGCGGAGTTTCTCGATATTGGCGTAGAACTCCGGCATCAGCGCTTCGCGGCGCTCGTGGAGCGACAGCGGCAGCAGACGCGCGGCGAGGCGCAGGCTGTCGGCCAACCGCGGGAGCGACGCGGCCACGGCCGAAAACAGCAGCAGCGAAAGGATTGCGACGCGCCAGCGCTGCATCACGTGACCGAAGGTCTGGCGATCGGAATGTTGTCGATGAGGCGCGTCTTTCCCATCCGCACCGCGCCGGCCAGCAGCAGATCGCGGTGGAAATCGGCGGGACGGCGGAAGGTCTCCGGATCGACGAGGACGAGGTAATCGACCTGCATCTGCGGAGTCTCCGCGGCGATCTTGTGCATCAGCAGCTCGACCGCGTCCACCTCGGCGATCCCGTGGGTGATCGCTTCCTCGCCGGCGCGCAGCGCACGGTGCAACGCGGGGGCGGCCGCCCGCTCCGCCGGCGTCAGGTAGCTGTTGCGCGACGACATGGCGACGCCGTCCGTTTCGCGGATCGTCTCGCCGAACGCCAGACGCACCGGAACGTTCAGATCGCGCACCATGCGCGCGATCACCGCGCACTGCTGCGCGTCCTTCCGGCCGAACACCGCGAGGTCGGGCTGGACAATCTCGAACAGCTTCAGGACGATCGTGGCCACCCCGGCGAAATGCCCCGGACGCCGTTCTCCTTCCAGCGGCGCCGCGATGCCCGCGACCGTCACCTCGGTCACCGCGCCGCGCGGCACCATCATCTCGACGTCCGGAACGAACGCCAGATCGACCCGCTCCCTCTCGAGCAGCCCGCGGTCGCGCTCCTCGTCGCGCGGATAGCGGGCGAAGTCCTCCGTCGGCGCGAACTGCAGCGGGTTGACGAAGACCGAAACGGCGACGAAGTCCGCGCCGTGCTCGCGCGCCACGCGGATCAGCGAGAGGTGTCCTTCGTGGAGGAACCCCATCGTCGGAACGAGCCCGATCGTCCGCCCCGCCGCGCGCGCGGCCGCAATGGCCTGGCGCGTGTCATCGATGGTGCGCGTGGTGATCAATAGCGTCGTCTAATTCACCTTCGGCATCGGCAGGACGTTGGCCTCACCGTACAGCTTTTTCAGCTCCTCGGCGCCGCTCATGTGAAACGACTCCTACACGGCATCGGGGAAGCGGCCGCCCCGCACGTCGTCGAGGTAGTGCGCGATCGCCTCGCGCATCTGGCCGCCGATGTCGCCGTAGCGGCGGACGAACTTCGGGCTCAAGGCATCGTACATGCCGAGGACGTCGTGGAACACCAGGACCTGGCCGTCGCAGGACGGCCCGGCGCCGATGCCGATCGTGGGAATGGAAACGCGCTCGGTGATGACCGCCGCGAGCTCCTCGGGAACACATTCCAGGACGATGGAGAAGCAGCCGGCGTGTTCGAGCGCGATGGCCTCGTCGATCAGCCGCCGCGCGTCGTCGGAGTTCTTCCCCTGCAGCTTGAATCCACCGACGACGTTGACCGACTGCGGCGTCAGACCGATGTGCCCCATGACCGGGATCTCCGCGTCGAGGATGGCCTCGACGGCGCGGATGCGCTGCGCCTTGCCCCCTTCGAGCTTCACGGCGTCGGCGCCGGCGCGGACGAGCCGCCCGGCGTTGCGCACCGATTCCTCGATGCTGATGTGGTACGAGAGGTACGGCATGTCGGCCACGACCAGCGCCCGCTCGGCACCGCGCGCCGCGGCGGCGGTGTGGTGGACCATGTCCTCGACCGTGACGGCCAGCGTGTCGGGATATCCGAGCACGACCATGCCGAGGGAGTCGCCCACCAGAATGATGTCGGCGCCGGCGGCGTCGGCGATCTTCGCTCCAGGGTAGTCGTAGGCGGTGATCATGCCGATGCGCTGGACGCGCTTCATGGCCCGCACTGCAGGGACGGTCACCGGTTTCTGTTCAGCCATCGAGCCCTCCTCGTGGACCGGGGAGGGATGTCGGGCCGATGTAGGGCCGGCCCTTCAGCCGGCCCGCCTCCCGGGATGTAGCGCCGGCTCTCAGCCGGCCCTCCCGGAAGCGGCTCTCCGTTCCCGTCCCGGTCCTTCTCGTTTCAGGATCCAAGCGGTACGTAGTACTGCGTTCCTTTTTGCGCGTTTCGAATCTGCTCGACGAGCTGATCGAAATGCGCCGGTGTGCTCACGAAATCGATCTCGTTCGTATTCACCACCAGCAATGGCGTTTCGTCGTACCGGTAGAAGTAGTGCGAATACGCCTCACTGAGCTCTTGCAAATACTGTGGCGAGATCGATTTTTCGTAGGCTCGCCCGCGCTTCTTGATGCGCTTCAATAGTGTATCAAGGTTCGCCTGGAGGTAGATCACCAGGTCCGGCACCGGCGCCTGGGGCTTCACGTGCGCGTGGATCTTGTCGTAGAGCTGGTACTCGGCGTCGTCGAGCGTGAGGCGCGCGAAGAGCGGGTCCTTGGCGAGCGTGAAGTCGGCGACCGCGGGCTTGCCGAAGAGGTCCGGCTGCT
>DATFUW010000563.1:0-5752 GCA_035260605.1 Thermoanaerobaculia bacterium
GCGGACGATCCGATTCGCGCCGCCTCTGGGCGACCGCAGCGGCATGGCCCTGGAGACGGTCGACGGCGTGACGCTCCCGCGCGTCTTTCCCTCGCTGCGCACGGTCGATTTCACCGTCGACAGTGGGATGGGACCGATCAACGCGGCGCTGCGCCTGGGGTTCGTGCGGAAGATCGCCATGCAGCATCAGGAGCCGCTGATCAAGCTCGCCCGACGCCTCGGGCCGAAGCGCGGAGTCCTGGGCTACGTGATCGCATCGACGCTGCGCCACAAGGAGCTGGTCTTCACCGGCGAACGGATCTTCATGACCGCGGCGCTGCCGTCGGTCCTCGCGGCCACGGCGATCGCCGCCGGGCAGTTCACGGCGCGCGGCGTGGTGCCGCCGCAGGAACAGATCGATCCCGAGCCGTTCCTCGCCGCGGTGCGGGCCGAGGGAATCACCATCACCGGCTGAACCTGTACAATGTGCGGCTGCCATGAAGCAGCTTGCAGCGATCGCACTGTCCGTACTCATGACGGCGCCGGCATGGGCCCAGACCGCACCACCCCCGCAGACCGCCGCAGCGCCCGCGATTCCGTCTCCCACGGCCGACGCGAAGATGGATCAGGTCACCGCCGACTTCCGCACCATCGAGCGGGTGGCGGGCATGGCCCCGAACATCAACGACGCGCGCGCCACGCTCCTGGCCATCGTCGACAACGACGTCGACACGCTGCGCGAGCCCCGCGACAACGGAACGTACCGCTGGGCCTCGCTGCAGCGCGAGGAGGCGTCGCGCGTCAAGGATGAGAAGTCGATCGAGCGCGTCTACACCGAGAAGGAACTGCGCGAGGTCACGCTCACCGCGCCGCGGGCATATCGCGTGGAGATCTCAGTCCCGCGGAAGCGGAGCCTGTTCTCGGCGAACAACCGCGTTTTCGTGCGCAACGTCGAGGCCGACTCCACCGGGTTCGACGACAAGATCACGCACCACGAGATCCCGGTCAACGCCTGGGTCAACCCCGGCGACTCCACCAGCGTGGCGCTTCCCGAGATCGGAAAGAGCGTGCAGGCCATGGCGGAACTCGGAGTGGAGAGCGGCGAGAAGCACGCTGTGGCCGACGTCGCCCTGCTGCAGGCCAAACTCGTCGACGATCCGGCCAGCCCCTACTTCCCCGCCGTGCAGCGGCTGCTCAAGATCCGCGACGTGCTCACGCAGCACGACCTCAATCGCGGCTTTCTCAAGACCACCGCCGACGAAGCACTGATGTCGGTGCCCGGCGAGCTGCAGAAGCGGATCGCCGAGCAGAACGCCGCGGCCGAACGGCGGAAGAGTGGCGGCGCACCCGGAGCGATCGCCCAGGGGGACGCCACACCCGACGTCGTCGCCGCGCTGCAGGAGATCTCCCATCTGCTCGTCGGCACGCTGCAGGATCAGGCGGACGGCCGAGCGCAACTGCAGAAGCTGATCGACACGCTGCAGCCCCCGCCGCCCGCCAAGCCCTAGGAGTCTGCGCGGCGTGTAGGGCCGGCTCTCCAGCCGGCCACCCCTTCCCTGGGTCGGCGTGTAGGGCCGGCTCTCCAGCCGGCCACCCCTTCCCCGGGCCGGCGTGTAGGGCCGGCTCTCCAGCCGGCCACCCCTTCCCTGGGCTGTCCAGATCGTGCATGACGGACGACAATCATTGAAGCGATGCACCTCTTCATCGTGGGCGACTTCTTCCGCCGGCGGCGGCCGCGGCGCGCGCGCGACGAAATGCCGGCCGGTCCGCTGGTCGACGTCCTGCTGTTCTGGGTCTCGTTCGGACTGGGCGCGCTTCTCGGCGGACTGGCCGCCCTCGCCGGAATCATCCATCGATGGATCGTCTGCGGCGGCTCGGCGGCCGCGTCGCTCGGCTGTCTGATCGCCGCGATCGCCTTCTTCCGAAAGCTGAATCGCTAGGCACTGCCGTAGGCACGGGCGATCAGCACGAGCGCCCCGACGTAGGCCGCGAACATCCCCGCGAGATAGAACTTGGCGCGGGCACTCGACCCGCGGAACTCGTGCCAGACGAAGACGCCCCACAGCGCGGCGATCATCGGCGAGGCCTGCCCGATGGCGTAGGAGATCGCCACGCCAACGAGACTCGCGGCGACGAAGTTGAACACCGTGCCTATGCCCCACACCACGCCGCCCAGGAGTCCGAGCAGGTGATACGACGCCGGAGCGCGGCGGTATCCGGAGAAGCCCACCGGCCCGCCGACCAGCGGCTTTCGCATCAGCACGGTGTTGAAGACGAAACAGCAGACCACCGCACCGAACGTGAAGAGCACCGCAACGGTGTAGGGCGTCAGCGGCCGTGCGGCGGTCATGGCCCGCGTCACGAACGGCGCGAAGGTTCCCATCAGCAGCCCGGAGACGATGCAGACCAAGACGCCCCGGCGCGAAACGGAAGCGTTCGATCCCTGCAATTGGCCGTACGCCTTGCCGATCAGGATCACCGCAATCACCGCGAGGATCACGCCGCTTCCCAGGAGCGCCGCGTTTCCCTTCGGCTGAATGGCGTAACTCAGCACGACGCCTTCGACCAGGGCGATGCCGATTGAGATCGGAAAGGCGATCGCCAGCCCGACGATCTCGATTCCGGCGATGAGCAGCACATTGGCGATGTTGAAGATGAATCCGCCGATCGCGGCCCAGGCGAGGTTCGAGGGAGCCGCCGTACGGAGGTTCACCGGGAAGCTTCCGGCGACGCCGGGAAGGGTTCCCATCGTCAGCGCGAGGATGATGGAGATCAGGAAGATTCCCGCCGCGTAGTCCCAGTAGTACAGCTCGAAGCGGTAGTGCCGGGTCACCTTGTACGTGTTGGCGAACGAGCCCCAGCAGATCGTGCTGAGGATGGTCATGAGCAATGCGGCGGCGAACGTCGTGGGGACGAACACGGTCAGCTCCTCCCGCGCAGCAGTGCGTCGACTTCGTGACGGTGCGGCATCGCCGGCGCGGTTCCGTGGCGTGTGACGGAGATGCCGGCGACGGCGCATCCGAAGCGCGCCGCCTCCACGAGGTCCAGCCCTTCCGTCAATGCGACGGCGAATCCGCCGTTGAATGCGTCGCCCGCCCCGGTGGTCTCCACGACCGGACCGGCGTCGATGGCCGGCACGTGGCGGGTGACGTCGCGATTTTTCACGAGCGCTCCCTGGGCGCCGAGCGTGATCACCACGTTCTGCACGCCGCGGGAGAGGAAGACGTCCGCGGCATGCTCGGCGTCGCGGAGGTCCGCGACAGGCGCGCCGATCAGTCCCGCGGCCTCGCTTTCGTTTGGCGTCAGGAAATCGCAGAGCGGATAGACGCGGTCTGGCATCTGGCTCGCCGGCGCCGGGTTGAGGATCGTGCGCACTCCCGCACGCCGGGCGAGCGCCAGGCCGTGTTCCACGATGGGAAGCGGCACCTCGAGCTGGGTCATGAAGATCGCCGCCTCGCGGATCGCTCCGGCGGCGCGATCGACGTCTCCGGTAGTCAACTGGAACCCCGAGCCGGGAACGACGACGATGGCGTTCTCCCCTTTCGTGGCATGCACGATGATCGCCGCGCCGCCGGTGGCGTGTTCCGTCGTCTCGAAGCAGTAGCGGGCGTCGATGCCCTCGCGCTCGTACGTCGCGCGTGCCAGATCGCCGAACGGATCGCGGCCGAGCTTCGTGATGAAGCCCACCGTTGCGCCGAGCCGCGCCGCCGCGACGGCCTGATTCGATCCCTTGCCTCCCGGACCGAGCCGGAATTCCGATCCGAGGACCGTCTGCCCCCACTCGGGGAGTTGCAGCGTCCGGAACGCCAGATCCGCGACGAAGCTCCCCATCACCGAAAGAGCGGATGCCGTCATGCGCGCCTCCTCGTCGGCGCAACAATAGTGCATTACCAAGAGGAGTGAGCCACGTCACCGCCCGCCGGGAGGCGTCCAGCGAAGGATCGGCCCGCGAGGTGCCGCATGCCGTTGGTTCGTTTCCTCATCATCTCCATGCTCTGCTCCATGCTCTGCGTTCCGCTGCTCGCCCAGGATCCCTACCCCAAAGGGTGCGTCGACTGCCACGTGAAACGTGCCGGCATGCCCACGCCGATCAGCAGCGACATCAAGAGCTGGACCGTGAATGTCGATCCGAAGCTCGTCGCTCGGTTGCAGCCCGCCGCTCCGAAAGGGGTAACGCTGAAGGGGAAACACCCGAACGTTGCAGCGATGGTCAAGGAGATCCCGAGCGGATGCCTGAAGTGCCACGCCCAGGGATCGAAGATGGCGCCGCCGCTGAGCGCGATCGCGCATATCGTCCACCTCACCGGGGAGAAGAACCCGTTCCTGACGACGCTGCGAGGCGAGTGCGCGTCGTGCCACAAACTGAATGCCGCGACCGGCGAGATGGTCCTCGCCAGCGCGGCAGAAAAGTAGAACGCGGCTCGGCTCAGGGCATCGGCTTCCGCGGCTGGCGGATGGTGCGCGCAGCGGCCTGGAAGGCGTCGAACTTCGTCCTCTGATCCGGCGTCAGCAGCGCGATCCGTTTGTTCTGGGCGTCCTCGCGCAGCGTGCGGATCTGTTCCTGCACGCCGTGCATCGACAGCGCGAGCTTTCCGACGGCGGCCGGATCGGGCGTGGCGGCGTTCAGTGCATCCTGGAGCTGTGCGTGCAGATCGCGCGCGTTCTCGGCCAGCGGACGAACGGCCGCGGCGGTGTCCTGGTTGATCTGCTTCCAGGCCGAGATCTGGTCGGGCGCGAGCTGGAGGTAGTCGGCGAGCGCCTTCGCCGCGCGCGGCGGTGCGGGCGGGGGCGCGGTCTGCGCCACGGCCGCGGCGGCCACGAAGAGTGCAGCGATTCCGATGGTCAGTTTCTTCATGATTTCTCCTTTGCTCATTCGACGCCGCCGGATGCAAAACGCGTACGCCGCCACCGTTCTCCGTGACCGCCGTCGCAACGGGCCGTGACGCGGCGCGCGGCTATACTCGGCCGCATGATCCCCGAACCGCCACAGGTCTCGTACTGGAGCGCGTCGCCGCAATTCCGGCAGCTCTGCCGCCGCATGCTGGACGATACAGCGTGGGATTGGGCCGAGCCGAAACTGGTAGCCATGGGGGAGCGCGCGGCGCTCGAGGTCGCACCGCTCGCAGCGACCGCCGACCGCAATCCACCGCGGCTCGTCTCCTACGACGAGCGCGGCGAGCGCGTCGAACGCATCGACTATCACCCGTCGTATCGCGAGATGCAGAAGATCGCCTACGGCTCGGGCATGGTGGCCATGAAATATCCGGGGACGGGCGACGCGACATTCGCCGGCTTCGCCATGGGGTATCTCTTCGCCATGGCGGAGATGGGGCTCTACTGCCCGCTCTGCATGACGGACGGCGTGGCGCGCGTGCTGACGCGGTTCGGAACGCCGTCGCAGATCGAGCGCGTCGTGCCGCACCTCGCATCGACCTCGCTCGATTCGCTCTGGACCGGCGCGATGTTTCTGACCGAGCGCGCGGGCGGGTCCGACGTCGGCGCGAACGAGACGGTGGCGCGCGGATCGTGTCTGTCGGGCCGGAAGTGGTTCTGCTCGAACGTCGACGCCGACGCCGCCCTGGTCACCGCGCGCCCCGAGGGGGGCGAGGCGGGGATCCGCGGCATCCGGACGTATCTGCTGCTGACGCACGGCAACTCCGGCTTCTCCATCGACCGCCTCAAGGACAAGCTCGGCGTGCGCTCGATGCCCACCGGCGAGGTCACGCTGGCTGACGCGCCCGCGGAAGAGGTCGGAGACTTCCACGCCATCGCG
>DATFUW010000564.1:0-2418 GCA_035260605.1 Thermoanaerobaculia bacterium
AAGCGCTCCCTTCGACCCTGAGGTCCCCCGAAATGGTGTGGACTCCCGTTCCGTCCGCGGCCATGACGTACATCTGCTGCTTGCCGTTGCGCCGGAGTGCGAAGGCAACGCTCTTCCCGTCGGCCGAGAAAGCCGGGGGCCACTGGAGCGCTCCCTGCGAGCCATCCCAGATCTGTGATGTCTGCCCATCGCGATCGGCCCACAATCCATCCGCTCCATCGCGCGAAGAGAGATAGAACAGCGATCCGCCTCCGAACCGCGGAGCGAGCGAGCGCGTCGTGGACAACGGAAAAGCCTGCACGTCCCGTTCTTCCGCGGTGCGCCCGGAAATCGGAACGCTCCACAAGCTGGCTTGAGTCCTGACCACGCCTGCGGCAAGACGGCGGCCGTCCGCCGTCGCTGCCAAACCCGTGTATTGCTCCAGACCCGAGCTCACCCGGCGTGTCGTTCGGGTTTCGGTATCGAACGCCCACAGCCAGGGGCCGGCACCGCTTTCATTATGGGCAACGAACACGACCGTACGGTCGTCGATGGCGGTCGGATAGCTCACGTCGGTATCGAGATGTGTGAGCCGTTCCGGCTTCCCTCCATTCGGCGAGACGCGCCACAGATCCATGTCCCGTACCGCGGGCACGCCGCGCACCACGAAGATCCACCGTCCATCTTTCGACCAGATTGGATAGTGGTTGTGCAGTCCGGGGCCATTCTGGATGACCAGGTGCGGATCCGCTCCGTTGCCATCGGCCACGAACGTGGCGTCGCCCGGCGCGGTCATGTGATAAACGACGCGGGAGCCATCGGGCGACCAGGCGACCTCCGCGGCACCGTCTTCCAGGAAATTATGAGGCGAACCGCCGATCAGCGGCCAGAGCACGAGCCGTGTTTTCGGGGTTCCGGCGCTCCAAACTTCCGATCCATCCGGCGTGAACCCGATGGCCCGAAGAGGCCTGCGCATGTCTCCGCCGCGCGCCTGGGTCAGGTCGGCGAGAGCGTTGCCGTTGGTCTGAATCAGCCAGATGTCGAACGCGCCGCTCCGATTCGAGATGAAGGCGACGAATTTCCCGTCGGGGGAGATTGCCGGCTGCGTCTCGTTGCCTTTGAAGTCGGTGAGCGGCGTGAACTGGGCATTCAACAGCGGATTCTCGGGCGCGGCCCGGCCACGATTCGCAACGAACCACACGCCCACTGCGATTGCCACCAACGCCACCACCACTGCCAATACCGGCCATTTCCATCGCTTCGACCGGAGCAGCGTGGGCTCGACGGCCGAACCGCTGCCGGAATCGGAGAGCGCGTCCAGCGCGAAGGCCAGATCCGAGGCCGACTGGAAGCGGAGCTCGGGACTCTTTTCCAGGCAGCGCTGCACGAGTCTCTGCATTGCAGGAGGCGTGGCCGGCGCGACCTGCGCGATGCCCGAAGGTTCCTCATTGAGGATGGCGCTCATCGTCTCCGCCGACGTCGGCTTCTGGAACGGGCGCTTGCCGGTCAGCATCTCATAGAGAATCGCGCCGAAGGCGAAGATGTCCGCGCGAGAGTCGAGCGCTTTGCCGCTCACCTGTTCGGGCGCCATGTAGCCGACCGTCCCCATCACCGCGCCCGGCTGCGTCAGGTCGCGATCGGTCGGGATGTTGGTCTCGACCGCCGGCGCGGGCTGGGTGAGCTTGGCCAGCCCGAAGTCGAGGATCTTCACGTGCCCGTCTTTGGTGACGAACAGATTTTCCGGCTTCAGGTCGCGGTGCACGATCCCTTTCTCATGTGCCGCGGCCAGACCCCGCGCAATCTGGACTCCACAATCGATCAGCTTGCGCAGCGGCAGGGGGCCGCGCCGCAGCAGCTCCCGCAGCGTCTCCCCTTCCAGCAGTTCCGACACCATGTAGGGCGCACCGTCGTGAGTCCCCATTTGGAAGACGGCGAGGATGTTGGGATGATTCAGCGCCGCAGCGGCCCGCGCTTCCTGCTCGAAGCGCTGCAGCCGGCCGGCATCGCTGGAGAAGACGGACGGTAGCACCTTGATGGCCACGTCGCGGTTCAGCCGAGCGTCGCGCGCGCGATACACCTCTCCCATCCCACCCGCGCCGATCGCTGCGAGAATCGTGTACTCGCCGAGCCGCGAGCCCTTTTCCAACGGGACGATTGCCATGGTTGTCACTTCTCACGCGCCGGTTGTCGGGCGAGTGGGGACAACCGACAACAGAAAAGCCGATACCTTCAGGGCGCGAAGTTTTTCAAATCATGCTCCATGCGTTCGCAGCGATCAAGCCGCAACGCCGGAACCGCCTAGGGAAGCTCTGAACAAGTCCGATGGTCGTCGTTGCGGGCGCCGCCGCGTCGGATGCGAGCCGGGGCGACGCAGGCGATGCGGGGCCATCGTCGAGCAGCGACGGCGAAGCAGACGATGCGGCGCCGCCCGCAACCCGC
>DATFUW010000565.1:0-3453 GCA_035260605.1 Thermoanaerobaculia bacterium
CGCGGGCGATCTGGAAAGGCGTGATCCACATCGGCACGACGAAGCTGCCGGTGAAGCTCTACTCCGCCGTCCAGGACCACGCCGTGCACTTCCGCCTGCTTCACCGGACGGACCACGCGCCGGTTCAGCAGCGGATGGTCAATCCCGAGAGCGGCGAGACGGTCGAGTACAAGTCGACGCAGAAGGCCTTTCCGGTGTCACGCAACCGCCTCGTGATGCTGCACGAGGAGGAACTGAAGACGCTCGAGCCGAAGCCGTCGCGCGAGATCGCCATCTCGCGCTTCGTCGATTCCGCGCAGATCGATCATCGCTGGTACGAACGCGCCTACTATCTCGGCCCGGACGGCGACCGGGAGGCCTACTTTGCCGCCGCCGAAGCGCTCCAAAGGAAGAAGAAGGAAGGAGTGGCCCACTGGGTGATGCGCGGCAAGGAGTACGTCGGATCGCTGCGCGCGGAGCATGGATACCTGGCGCTGATCACGCTGCGCAACGCAGACGAGATCATCGACGCGGAGGCCCTCCCGCGTCCCGCCGGACGCCCGCTGTCGAAACGCGAGGTGCAGATGGCCGGGCAGCTCGTCGAAGCGCTCGCGGCGGAGTGGGACCCGTCGAAGTTCCGCGACGACTACCACCAGCGGGTGATGGACCTGATCGAGGCCAAGGCACACGGACGGAAGCCCAAGGTGGCTACCTTCCGGCCGCGCCGCACCAAGGACACCGCGCTGACCGGCGCGTTGCAGGCCAGCCTCGCGGGAGTCAAGCGGAGGAAGAGTGCCTGAGGCGAACGAAAGCCCGGCCGCGCTCCGCGCGTTCTGGAGCGGGACGATCACCTTCGGGCTGGTGAGCGTTCCTGTGGCGATCTTTCCGGCGAACCGGTCGCGCCAAACCTCGCTGCGCATGGTCGACGACGACGGCACTCCCCTGCAGCGCCGCTACGTCTGTCCGAAAGACGGAAAGGAGCTCGATTGGGACGACATCGTCCGCGGCTACGAGGTCTCGAAGGGAAAGTTCGTCGTGGTGACCGACGAAGAGCTGGAGGCCATCGAACCGCGAAAGACGCGCGACATCGACCTGCGGATGTTCGTCGACGCTCGCGACATCGATCCGATGTTCTTCGAGCGCGCCTACTACCTCACGCCGGCAGGAGGCTCGACCAAGGCCTACCGGTTGCTGGCAGCCGTGATGGAGAAGAACGGACGCGCCGGCATCGCCACGTTCGTCATGCGTGCGAAGGAATCGATGGTGGCCATCCTCGCGGAACGCGGAATCCTCCGCGCGGAGACGCTCCGCTTCCAGGACGAGATCCGCAGGCCCGGAGATCTCGGGCTGCCGAAGCGCGCCAAACCGAAGAGCACCGCGGTGACGAAGTTCACGCGGGAGATCGGCAAGCACAGCGGCCGCTTCTCGCTGCGGGACTTCAAGGACGAAGCCGCGGAGCGGCTGGAGAAGCTGGTGTCGAAGAAACAGCGGGAGCACAACGACATCGTCAAAGCGCCGGAGCCGGTCGGGCAGCAAGCGGCCCAGGAGGGCGGTGAGGTCATCGACCTGGTGGAGGCACTCCGCACCAGCCTGCAGAGCGGAGCCAGCACGGCGCGGCGGCGCAAGCGGAAGGCGGGATGAGAGCGCGCGGTCAGTGGCTGTTGGGACCTTCGTTCACCGGCCGCGAGAGCGAGAAGATCATGCTGCGCAGGCGCGCTTCCGAAGCGTCATCCGCGGCGATGATGCGCAAGCCGGTGTGCATCGCGTTGTCGCCCGACGTGACGCGTTCGGCGCGATCGGGCCCGCTGCGCACGATCTCGCACTCGAGGGTGATCGGTCCGAATTCCGAGTAGAACATCAGGCGGCACGCGGTCCCGACGTGTGGCGCCGGTTGATGGTGCAGCACGCCGATCCCGGAAATGGAGGCATCGACCACGTACGCTGGCGACGTGCCGACGGACGTGCGGAGGGGCTGCGGAACGTCGAATCGCTCGTAACGCCGTCGCTCGCTGATGAGCATCGGTTCGGTGTCGGCAACGCGCGGACGGTCGCCGCAGTCGCGGCAAGCGAGCATCCCGGCCTCGCCGGGAAAGTGCATGGCCGTGCGGTGCCCGCACCAGCAATTCGCCGTGTCGTGTGCTCGTGGATTCGCCATTGGACCCAAAACGAGCTTACCACGAGGAAACGGCGGTGAAAACGCCGTGAAAACGGTGGCTCCGGCAGTAGGACTCGAACCTACGACCCGCGGATTAACAGTCCGCTGCTCTACCAACTGAGCTATGCCGGAGTGCGGCGTGGATAACCTCGGCCGTCCACGCTGTATTTCGCCAGCGCGTCGCGCAGCCGTCCGAGCATTTCCGCGGCGTCATCATATTCGATCAGCATGATTTGCGCGTCGCCGCCGACCATCGCCGTGCAGCGTTTGGTATACGCCGGCCGGTAGAGGCAGACGACCGGAATCCCGCGCCGGTAGCGCGCCGTGGCGATCTCGTACCCCACGCCGGTCGAGGGCATCGAGACCTCGGCCACGAGTACGTCGGCCTCCTCGATCCAGCGGAGGTCGCGCTCGAAGATGGCCGTCGAATCGAGCCGTTCCCCGTCTGCCCCGACGTGCTCCGCCGCCACCGCCCCGGCGAGGACGCGGTGTCCCTCGCGTTCCAGAGCGGCGACGATCTGGCGGTAGTGCGCCACGTCCGCACGCCCTCCGCTGATCGCCCCGGCGAAATAGATGGTCAGAGCCATGCGTGAAGGAGTGTCCTGCGTCCGGCGGCCGCCAGTCTACAATCTCGACCGCATGTCGCGCGAGATCGTCATCAACACGACCAAACACGAGTCGCGCATCGCCGTGCTCGACGACGGCCAGGTCGTGGAGCTGTGGGTCGAACGGACGCGGCACCGCACCATCGTCGGCAACATCTACAAGGGCCGCGTAACGAAAGTGCTCCCCGGGATGCAGTCGGCGTTCGTCGATGTCGGTCTGGAACGCGACGCGTTTCTCTACGTCTCCGACGTGCTCGACGAGGTCGAGGACTACGAGGGAACCGAGGAGCTGCCGCTGGAGGAAGTGTCCCGTCAGGAGGCCTCGATCTCCGATCTGTTGCGCGAGGGGCAGGAAATCGTGGTGCAGGTGTCGAAGGACACGATCGCCGGCAAGGGAGCGCGGATCACCAGCCACGTCACGCTTCCCGGACGCTTTCTGGTGTACATGCCGACGGTCAATCACGTCGGCGTGTCGCGGCGGATCGAGAACGAAGACGAGCGCCTGCGCCTCAAGCAGGTCCTGGAAGGCATCCGGCCGGGAAGCGGCGGTTTCATCGTGCGCACGGCAGGCGAGCAGCATGACGAGGAGGACTTCCGCGCCGACATGAAGTACCTGGTCGATCTGTGGGAGCAGATCCGGCGGCGCGCGGAGAAGGCGTCCGCGCCGACGGCCATCCATCACGATCTCGATCTCGTGCTGCGCACCATCCGGGA
>DATFUW010000566.1:0-4610 GCA_035260605.1 Thermoanaerobaculia bacterium
CTTGTAGACCCTGCGCTCGCCCTTCTCGATGCGCTTGGCGATGTCCACTTCGCCCTGGCGGTCGAGGAGCTTGACCGTCCCCATCTCGCGCAGATACATGCGCACCGGGTCGTTGGTCTTGTCGACGATGCCACTCGAGGCGGCGATGATGTCGGCCTGCACTTCCTCGCGCTGGTCGACCTCCTTCTCCTCGATTGTGCCGTCAATGGTCATCGTCCCTTTGCCGGTCGGAGGAGCGAGCTGCTTTTCGGCGTCTTCGACTACGTCGATGCCCAGGTCGTTGAAGCGGATGTAGATCTCGTCGAGCTCTTCCGGAAGGGAGGTCACTTCCTCGGGGAGAATCTCGTAGATCTCGTCATACAGCAGGAAGCCCTTTTCTTTGCCGATGGCAATGAGCTGCTTGACCTCGGCGTACTTTTCTTCCACGCTCAAGTCGCCAACCCCTTCTTCGAAATTTGCTGATTCCTGCTCGAGATTCGCACCACGAAGGCGGTTCGTCATCGCGTCCGTTCGCTCCTCACCATCTCAGGTCCTCGGGGCCCGGAAAGGGTCCCGTTCTGCGGCCAATCGCGTAATCGTCAGGGGACGATAATTATTTCAGCGTACTCGAGATACGGAGCAGGTCACGGCGTTCCACCCAGAGCGTGGCCACACGGTCCTCATCCGCGGATCGCTCCGCTTCGACGAGTTCCCTCTGGATTTCCTGCGTGCGCCGCTCGATGTAACCTCTCTGCATCGGGATGAGGACCTCGTTCAGGCGGTTGAGGACGGCCTCGTCGAGGTCTTCCGTGAGCGTCACTTCCGAGAGCAGGGTCAGTTCGGCCTCGCCTTTAAGATGGGTCGCGATTTGCGAATAATCAATAGGTTGACCAGCCGAAACGGCGTTTTTCGTGATGGAGAAGAGCATTCTGCAGGCCGGGTCGGTGAAAAATCCCTCCTGGATGGTCTCCGCCCTGGCCGCCGGCACCTTTCCTTGGACCAGCGCGGTCAACACGAACTTCTCGCCGGTGGGGACCTCGCGTGACCGCTGGCGTTCCGCCGGCCCCGATGCCCTGCCGCGGACGCGCGACCAGACGCTGTCGAACTCCAGGCGGAACGCATCGGCGATCCGCTGCGCCGCATCGTTCCGGACGACCGGATCGACGACCGCGCCGAGCAGGGGAACGAAGCGGTCGACGCGCTCGGCCTTCTCCCGCCCGCTGAGTTTCGCCGTGTCGCCGGCCCACTCCCGGAGTCCGAACTCGAAGATGTCGGTGGCATTGCCGAGGACCTCGAGGAAGCGGTCGACGCCGAACTTCTGGATGAGCGAGTCGGGGTCTTTCTCTCCCTGCAGGTCGAGCGCGGAGACGGTCAGGCCGGCGGCCAGGAGGATCGGCGCGGCGCGCAAGGTCGCGTTTCGCCCGGCATCGTCGCCGTCGTAGGCGATCACGGCTCGGGTGGTGAAGCGCCGGAGCAGCGAGGCCTGACCGCTGGTCAGGGATGTGCCCATCGAGGCCACCACGCCGGGCACGCCGGCGTGATCGAGTGCGATGGCGTCGAAGTAGCCCTCGACGAGAATCGCGCGATCGATGCGCCGCATCGCGTCCTTCGACCGGTGAAGGTTGTAGAGCAGGCGCGATTTGTTGAAGAGGTCCGACTCGGGAGAGTTGAGATATTTCGGATCACTCCCGTCGAGCGAACGGCCGCCGAATCCGACGAGCGCTCCGGTCTCGCGGTGAATGGGGATCATCAGGCGATTGCGGAAGCGGTCGTAGAAGCCGGTGCCGCTCTTGCGGGGCATGATCAGTCCGGCCGACTCCAGGGCTTTCTCCCCGTACTTCCGCGACAGGCGCGTGGCGATGTAGTCCCACGAGTCGGGCGCATAGCCGAAGCCGTATTTCTTCCGCACCTCGTCGGGAACTCCGCGCTCGTCGAGGTACAGCTTCGCGGGGTTGTCACCCCACTCGAGGGCCTGGTGGAATGCCGCGGAGGCCTCGTCGATCACCTCGAGCAGATCGTCCTTGTCGTTGTCCTTCGCCGTCTTTCTGCGGCGCGGCAGGTCGATCCCCACCCGTGCGGCGACGTGTTCCACGGCTTCGGGGAAGGTGAAACGCTCGGTCAGCGCGAGAAACTTGAAGACGTCGCCTCCGGTGCCGCAGCCGAAGCAGTAGAACAGTCCCTTGTCGCGGTCGACGTGAAAGGACGGCGTCTTCTCGCGGTGGAACGGGCAGAGACCCTTGTAGCTCTTTCCGGCGAGCTTCAGCGGCGTGACCTGCGAGACGAAGTCGACGATGTCCGCCGCGCTGCGCACCTGCGCGATCACGCTGTCGTTGAGGTCGACGTAGGACATCGGTTCATTCCTCGAGCACGGCGACGGTCGCACCGTCTCCGCCTTCGTTCTCGTTGCCCGGCCGCCACGACTTTACAGCGGGATGCTTCCGCAGGTGATCGCGGACGGCCTTGCGCAGCGCGCCGGTGCCGAAGCCGTGAATGATGCGCACCGCCTGCTTCCCTTCGAGGAGCGCGCGGTCGAGGAACCGGTCCGACTCTTCGAGCGCGTCGTCGACGCGCTGTCCGATGAGATTCAGCTCGGCGAACGACGGGACGGCATCGTTTGTCGCGCGGGAGACCGCCGCTCTCGGCTGCCGTTTTGCCGTGGAGCCTGCCGAAGTCGGCGGCCCGAGACCGACGAGGTCCTTCGCATCGACGGTCATGTTCTTGCCGCTGACCTTCAACACGGCCTTGCCGCCGTCGATCGAGACCACCTCGCCGCGCACCTTGAATTTCCGATGTTCGGCCTGATCGCCTCGGTGCACGGGGCGATTCTCGGTGGGGATGAACTCGATTGCCGCGTCGATCGGCCGCGTCAGCACGGTGACGACCTCGCGCGCGCTGGCATTGGCCCGCAGGTTCTTGATCTCATTCGCCACCTGGCGCGAGACGTCGTTGCGCAGCCGCTCCAGCTCCTCGCGATACGAGCTGCCGGCTCGTGCGCGCGCGGCCTCGAGCTTCTGGCGCGTGAGCGCGAGATCCTGGCGCTCGGTATCGAGCTCGTTCCGCATCCGGGCCAGTGCATCCGTCTGTTCCGTGACCTGCTGCATTCTGCTCTGCAGTTGAGCGATCAGATGGTCGACGCCGGCGTAGTGTTCGCCGAGTCGCGCGCGGGCGCGGGCAATGATCGCAGCGGGGAGACCGATCATCTGCGCCACCTCGATCGCCCGGCTGCGGCCGGGGATGCCGGTGATCAGGCGGTAGTTCGGCTGACCGGTGGAGGAGTCGAACTCCATCGAGGCGTTCACGACACGCGCGTCGTTCATGGCGAAGCTCTTGACCGACGACAGGTGCGTGGTGACGATGAGCAGCGATCCCCGGTCGAGGAACGACTCGATCACCGAGGCGGCCAGCGCCGCCCCTTCCTCCGGATCGGTCCCCGAGCCGAGCTCATCGAGCAGCACCAGCGAACGGTCCGTCGCCTCGGCGAGGATCCGCGTCAGCCGCATCAGATACGCGGAGAACGTCGAGAGATGTTCGAGCACGCTCTGGTCGTCGCCGACGAGGATGTTCACCGCGTCGACGACCGGAACATCGGACCCGTCGGCGGCGGGCAGGGGGAGGCCGCTCATGGCCATGGCCACGAGCAGTCCGGCCGTCTTCAGAGCGACGGTCTTGCCGCCGGCGTTCGGCCCGCTGACGATCAGTGCGCTGGCCCGCCGGTTCAATTCGACCGTCACCGGAACGACGCGCTGCTCGCCGGGCTGTTCGCCGAACGCCTCGTGGCGTATAGCGGCCAGCCGTTCGTCGAGGAGTGGATGCCGCGCCTCGATCAGACGCAGGCGGTGCTGATCATTGAATGACGGGCGGCTGGCGGCGACCGCATCGGCGAAGATGGCGCAGGCCTGCAGGGCATCGAGTTCCCCTCCGATTTCCGTCGCCGCGAGGATGTCGTCGGCGGCGTCGACGAGCCGTTGGGCGATGGCGCGCGTGATGCGCGCGATCTCCTCGTGCTCCTGCAGGATCAGATCGGCCAGATCGTTGTTCAGCTCGATCGACTGCATTGGTTCGATGAACACCGAGGCGCCCGATCCGCTCCGCTCATGCAGAATTCCGGGAACGGCGTTGCGGTGATCGTTGCGTACGGGGATGCAGTAGCGATCGCCGCGCTGCACGATCAGCGGCTCCTGGATCGCTTCTCCCTGCCGGTTCATCACCTCTTGCAGCACGCGCTGTACCGCGGCGCGCTTCTGCTGCACGCGCTGCCGGATCGAGCGCAGCTCGGGCGAGGCGTCTTCGCGGAGTTTGCCGTCGCGCGTGAAATAGCGGTTCAGCGCCGAGTTCAGTTCGCCCAGCTCCGGGATCGCAGCGGCCATGGTCCGCAGGCGCGGGAACACCTCCGTCCGGGTGAACGTCTCGCGCAGCGCCTGCGTGGCCCGGACGGCGCGGACGATCTGCCACGACTCGTCGAGTTCCAGCACGCTCTCCCGGTCGAACAACGGCGCGACCTCCGTCAGCCCGGCGATCGGAAGGAACCCTTCGGTCTGCACGAAGCGGCGCATCTCCGCCAGATCGGCCTGCGCGTGTTCGCAGGCTTCGAGCGTCGTCAGCGGACGCCGCGCGGCGATCGCCTTTCTGCC
>DATFUW010000567.1:0-5936 GCA_035260605.1 Thermoanaerobaculia bacterium
CGATCTGGCCACGCTGCGCGACCGTTCGAACAGCTTCCTGGCGAAGAAGGTCTACGGCATGCTGGCCCTCGGCTGGCGCGGATCGGCCAAGCACTGGTACCGCTACGAGACCGCGTACCTGCTCCTGGCCGGGCTGTCGACGCCGCTGGTGCTCTCGGTGCACTCGGTGGTCAGCTTCGACTTCGCGGTCTCGCAGATCCCCGGCTGGCACGAGACGTTTTTTCCGCCGTACTTCGTCGCCGGCGCGCTCTACGCCGGCTTCGCCATGGTGCTGACCCTGGCCATCCCGGCGCGCAAGCTCTTCAAGCTCGAGGACTTCATCACCATGAAGCACCTCGAGAACATGGGCAAGATCATGATGGCCAGCGGCAACATCGTCTTCTACGCCTACATCATGGAGTACTTCTTCGGGATGTGGTACGCGGGCAACCCCTTCGATCACTACCTGGAGCACGACCGCATCTTCGGAGCGTACGCCCCGATGTTCTGGACCCTGATCATCTGCAACGGCCTCGCGCCGCAGCTCATGTGGATCCGGAAAATGCGCACCAGCACCGTCGGGCTCTTCATCGGCGCCATGTTCGCCAATGTGGGCATGTGGCTGGAGCGCTTCGTGATCATTCCCGCCAGCCTGCACCGCGACTTCCTCCCCTCGTCGTGGGGCATGTACCACGGCACGATCTGGGACTGGGCGCTCTACGTCGGTACGATCGGACTCTTCCTCTTCCTGCTCTTCCTCTTCATTCGATTCCTGCCGATGATCTCCATCTTCGAAATGCGGACCCTGGTTCCGACCTCGCACGGCCGCGTCGTGCCGGCCGAAGAACCCGGCGGACTGGAGAACGCCTGAGCCATGGCCATCGGCAAAATCATCGAAGGGACGTACGGCATCATCGCCGAGTTCGGCTCGGCGGATGAACTGCTCGATGCGGCCGACGCCACGCGCAAGGCCGGCTTCACGGAGTTCGACGCCTTTTCGCCCTTTCCCATCCATGGTCTGCATCAGGCCATGGGACTCAAGCCCAACAAGATGCCGCTCATCGTGCTGTGCGGCGGCATCATCGGCGGCCTCGGCGGGTTCTTCATGTGCTGGTACGCGAACGTCATCAGCTATCCGCTGAACATCGGGGGTAAACCGCTCAACAGCTGGCCGGCCTGGATCCCGATCACCTTCGAATGCACCATCCTGCTCGCCGCGCTCGCCGCGGTCTTCGGCATGCTGGCCCTCAACGGCCTGCCGATGCCCTACCACCCCGTCTTCAACGTGCCGCGCTTCGACCATGCCTCGCGCGACAAGTTCTTCCTCGTCATTCAGGCGCGCGATCCGAAGTTCGACGTCGACTCGACGTTTCAGTTCCTGCAGACCCTGCATCCACGGGAGGTCGTCGATGTCCCGTGGTAACCAGCCCGGAGGGTTCCGCCGCGCCCGCGCGCCGCTCGCCTGCTCTTTGCTGCCCTTTGCTTTCTTGCTTCTGTTCTCCTGCCGTCAGCGGATGTCGGTGCAGCCGAAGTACGATCCGTACGAGCCGAGCAACTTCTTCAAGGACGGCATGTCGGCGCGGCCGCGCATTCCAGGAACGGTGGCCCGCGGCGAAGCGTCGATGAAGGGATTCCTGGCCACCGGAAAGATCAATGGTCAGGACGGCGACGGCTTTCCCTTCCCGGTCACCATGGCGGTGATGAACCGCGGTCAGGAGCGCTTCGACATTTACTGTTCGGAATGTCACGGCCGGCTGGGCGACGGCAACGGAATGATTCCCTCGCGCGGCTACCGGCATCCGCCGTCGTATCACATCGACCGGCTGCGAACGGCGCCGACGGGGCATTTCTTCGATGTGATCACCAACGGCTTCGGCGCGATGCCGTCGTACGCCTCGCAGGTCCCGCTGCGGGACCGCTGGGCGATCATCGCCTACATCCGCGCGCTGCAGCTCAGTCAGGAGGGGACCATCAACGATCTGCCGCCGCAGGAGCGGGCGAAGCTCGGAGGACAATCGTGACCGAAAGCGCGCCGCAGATGCCGCCCACCTCGACGGGCGTGGCGCACTGGCAGAAGCCGGCGCTGATCGCCGGCCTGCTGGGATTCGCCGTGAGCATCGCCGGATGGGTCATCGATCCGGTCGGTTTCTACCGCGGATACCTTTCGAGCTACATCTTCTGGTTCAACATCGCCGCCGGATGTCTCGGCGTGCTGATGCTGCAGTACGTCACCGGTGGCCAGTGGGGTCTGATGATTCGACGTCCGCTCGGAGCGGCGGCGCGGACGCTGACTTGGATGACGCTGCTCTTCGTCCCGGTGCTGATCGGGATGAAGTCCATCTACCCCTGGATGAACGTCGTCTGGGCACGGCAGCAGGAAGCCATCGCCCCGAAGCTCGCGTATCTGAACCAGACGCGGTTCATCATCGCCGCCGTCATCTACTTCGCCCTCTGGAATCTCTGGGCCTGGCGGATCCGCATCCTCTCGCTGCGGTTCTACAAGGACCGCTCGCCCTACACCGACGCCTCGCGCCGCGGATGGGCGGCGGCGGGCCTCCCGATGTTCGTCCTGACGGTGACCTTCGCCGGGATCGACTGGACCATGTCGCTCGAGCCGCAGTGGGGCTCGACGATGTACGGGATCACGTTCATCGTCGGCTGCGGGCTGTCGGCGTTCGCCTTCGTCACCTTCTTCCTCACGCGGCTCGCGGACACGGAGGCCATGCGCGGGATCCTCACGGCGATCCACCTGCGCGACCTCGGCAACCTGATGCTCACCTTCGTCATGTTCTATGCCTACGTCAGCTTCTCGGAGTTCCTGCTGATCTGGTACGCGAACACGCACGAGGAAATCCCGCACTTCCTGGTGCGGGCGGAAGGGATCTGGCTGCTGCTGGCGGTGCTGCTGATCGTCTTCCACTTCTTCTTGCCGTTTTTCATGCTGCTGATGCGGCCGATCAAGGACCGGGCCGGCACGATCGCCGTCGTCACGGTGATCATCCTGATCATGCGCTACGTGGCCGTCTACTGGCTGATCGCCCCGGCGTGGTACGGGCCGCATTTCCGCTATCCGATCTGGAACTTCACCACGCTGGTCGGCATCGGCGGCATCTGGCTGTACGCGTTCATCGGACAACTGAAGGGCCAGACCATCATTCCCATTCACGAGACGTGGGTGGAAGAGGCGGTCCGCGAGGGAGCGCTGCGCGTCAATGCCTGAGCATCAGCAATACCACGACGAGTCGGTGGTCAATCCCGAGACGCACCACGAGACGAGCGACGTCAATGTCCGGGCGCTGCTGTGGTTCGTGATCATCTTCGTCGTGTTCGCGGCGCTGGCCCACGTGCTGATCTGGGTCATGTTCCGGTACTTCCGGGAACTGGCGCGCGGCCAGACGAATGCGCCGCTGACAGCGATCGCCCGCCCGGTCGACGCCGACATCCCGTCCCTCCCGCGCCTGCAGCCCTTTCCCCAGGGGAAGGAACCATACAACGACACGCCGGTCACCGATCTCCAGCAGATGCGGGAACACGAGGAACAGGTCCTCGACAGTCCGGCGTGGATCGACAAACAGCAAGGCGTCGTGCGGCTGCCAATCGACGTCGCCAAACGACTCGCCGTACAACACGGTTTCCCGGTGGTGAACCAATGACTCGACTCCGGCACGCTCCCCAGGCTTCATTCCCGCGCGGTCTCCGCAGATTCACGATGGCCGCGCTCCTGCTCCTGCTCGCGCTTGCGCCCGCACACGCGCAGATCTCTTCGCAGACGCCCCCGCGTCTTCCGGGCAAGGTGTCGTTCGATCAGAAGCTGAACGCGCAGGTGCCGCTCGATCTGATGTTCCGCGACGAGAGTGGCCAGGTGGTTCGTCTGCGGCAGCTCTTCCGCGGCAAGCCGGTGCTGCTGAACTTCATGTACTTCCACTGCCGCATGCTCTGCGGGCTGGCCATGGACGGGCTGACCCGTTCGCTGACCGATCTGAAGTTCGACATCGGCGACCAGTTCGACGTGATCACGGTGAGCATCGACCCGCGCGACACGCCCGAAGCGGCGGCCGCCCAGAAGGACCGGTACGTCAAGCGCTACGGCCGGCTGGACTCCGCGCCCGGCTGGCATTTCCTCACCGGGAACGAAACCACGATCAAGCAGCTCACCGACGCCGTCGGGTTCCACTACGTCTATCTCCCGGAGCAGGACCAGTTCGCCCACGGCACCGGAGTGATCTTCTTGACGCCTTCGGGACGCATCTCGCACTACCTGCTCGGAATCGCGTACGACCCGCGCGACGTCCGGCTGTCGCTGGTGCAGGCCTCCGGCGACAAAATCGGGAGTCTCACCGACACGCTGGTGCTCCTCTGCTGCCAGTACGACCCGGCGACCGGCAAGTACACGCGCGTGGCGATGAATTTCGTGCGCGCCGGCGGCGTGGCCACGCTGCTCGGGCTGTTCGGCTTCGTGGGAATCATGCTGCGCCGCGACCACAAACGGGGGTCGAAGCCGTAATGCTGCTCATTCCGGATGTTCCGCTGTGGCCCAAGGAAGCCTCGACGATCGCGCCGCACACCGACGCGCTCTTCATCTTCCTCTGCGTCGTCACCGGGGCCATGGCCCTCTTCATCTTCGTCACCATCTTCTATCTGGCCATCGTCTACCGGCGGCGGCCGGACAACGAGCTGGCGCAGGAGGGCGAGGCGCCGAAGTTCCTGGAGCTGGCGTGGATCGTCGCGCCCTTCATCTTCTTCATGGTCTGCTTCGTCTGGGGCGCGTGGCTCTACTTCCGGATCTCCAGGGTCCCCGACAACGCCCTGCAGGTCTACGGGACCGGCAAACAGTGGATGTGGAAGTTCCAGCACCCCAGCGGGCAGCGCGAGATCAACGAACTGCACGTGCCGGTGAACCGTCCGGTCAAGATCACACTGGCGTCGGAAGACGTGATCCACAGCCTCTTCGTTCCCGCGTTCCGGGTGAAGATGGACGTGCTGCCGAACCGCTACAAAACGATGTGGTTCCAGGCCACCAAGGTCGGGCGCTACCACCTGTTCTGCGCCGAATACTGCGGCACGCTCCACTCCCAGATGGTCGGCTGGATCGACGTCATGGAGCCCACCGACTACGAGCTGTGGCTCGCTGGAGGGAGCGAGGGTTCGCTGGCCTCGCAGGGGCAGGCGCTCTTCCAGCATTACGCCTGCAACACCTGCCACACCGAGGACAAGAGCGGGCGGGGACCGATCCTCACCGGCGTCTACGGCTCGACCGTGGCGCTGAACGACGGACAGAAGGTCGTGGCCGACGACAACTACGTCCGCGAATCGATCCTCAATCCGCAGGCCAAAATCGTCGCCGGGTTCGGACCGATCATGCCGACCTTCCAGGGACAGGTCAGTGAGGAAGACCTTCTGAAGCTGCTTGCATACGTGAAATCGCTGGCCCAGGCGGCCTCGCCGTCCGCAGTCGCTTCGCCGAATGTGGCGCCCCCGGCAACACCGGTGCGCCGGCAAGGAAAGGGCAAATGACCTCCGTCACCTACCACGATGTCCGTCTCATGGAGCCCGCGAAGACGCGGAACTATCTGAATGTCGACTACGGCTTCTTCTCCTGGCTGCTGACGAAGGACCACAAGCGCATCGCCATCCTCTACATGATCTCCATCTCGGTCATGTTCATCCTCGGCGGCTTCTTCGCCATGATGATGCGCCTGGAGCTGCTGACGCCGCAGGGCGATCTGTTGACCAGCGACACCTACAACCGTTTCTTCACGCTGCACGGGATCATCATGATCTTCTTCTTCCTGATCCCGTCGATCCCGGCCGTCCTGGGGAACTTCCTCCTCCCGCTGATGCTCGGGGCCAAGGACCTTGCGTTTCCGCGGATCAACCTGCTGAGCTGGTATCTGTACATCATCGGCGCCTTCGTCGGGCTGGTGGTCATCATCACCGGCGGTGTCGACACCGGCTGG
>DATFUW010000568.1:0-4233 GCA_035260605.1 Thermoanaerobaculia bacterium
CTCGAGGATCCGACCCTTCCGAACGACAAGAAGGACGAAGAGTAGGAGCCGGCGGACCATGCAACCGATCATTCATCTGCAGGACATCGCCAAGACGTACGACGCCGGCGAGAACGCGGTGCAGGCACTGCGCGGGATCGACCTGGCGATCGAGAAGGGCGAATTCGCCTCCGTGATCGGTCCGTCCGGCTCGGGGAAGTCGACGCTGATGCACATCCTCGGCTGCCTCGACACGCCGACCAGCGGCACCTACCGGCTGGACGGCGAAGATGTGGCCGCGCTCTCCCCCCGGGCGCTGGCCCGGATCCGCAACCGGAAGATCGGTTTCATCTTTCAGACTTTCAATCTGCTCCCGCGGGCCAGCCTGCTGAAGAACGTGGAACTGCCGCTGCTGTACGCCGGCGTGCCGCGCGAGCAACGCCGCGAACGCGCCCATGCCGCGCTGACGCGCGTGGGGCTCGGCAACCGTCCCAAGGCGCGCCCCAACGAGCTCTCCGGCGGGCAGCGTCAGCGCGTGGCCATCGCCCGTGCGCTGGTCAACGACCCTTCGCTCGTGCTCGCCGACGAGCCGACCGGCAATCTCGATCAGAAGACCGGCGCGGAGATCATCGACATTTTCGAGAAGCTCGCCGGCGAAGAGACCATCATCCTCGTGACCCACGATCCGAGCATCGCCGCGCGGACGCAGCGGTGCATCCGGATCGTCGACGGTTCGGTCGTGAACTCCGGAGATTGAGGCGGCGATGATCTTCCTCGAATCGATCCTCGACGGGGTCCGCGACATCCGCGATCACCTCGGGCGCACGCTGCTGCAGCTCGTGGGGATCATCCTCGGTGCGGGATCGATCGTGGCCACCTTCTCCCTTTCGGTCGCCGGAAAGACGGCCTCGATGGAGTACTACCGGCTCAGCGGCGGGATCCAGAAGATCTTCATCTGGAACAAGCCGACCGGGAAGGTGACGCTCGACGCCAGGTCGCTGGCGTCGAAAGGGCTGACCTATGGCGACGCCGTGGCCATCCGGCGCGACGCGCCGCTGATCGACCTCGTTTCGCCCGTCAGCCAGCAGTCGATGACCGTGCGCTATCGCGAGATCGAGAAGGGGCGCGCGGTCCTCGGCGTCGTCCCCGCCTACTCGCCGATGAACGACGTGCACGCCGGGCGCGGGCGTTTCATCACCGACCACGACATCCAGACCGGCGCGCGCGTCGTCGTCTTCGGCTCCGAGCGCGCCGCGGAGTTCTTCTCCACCGACGACCCCATCGGAAAGACGGTGACCATCGACGGCACCGGATACCAGGTGGTCGGGGTGATGCAGGAGAAGTACTTCAGCTTCGATCACCAGCACAACGTGCTGCGCTGGATGAACCGGCAGATCTACATTCCGATCACCACGTATTTCGCGCGCCGGGGAGAGCCGCTGGAGCAGGGAAAGGTCGATCTGATCAACGCGCGCATGATCGACGCAAAACAGCACAAGGAGGCGGTCGATCAGATCCGCGGCGTCCTCCACCGGGCGCACGGCGTCGTCGACTACGAGGTGCTGTCGCGCATCGCCAACCTCAAGCGCAACGAGCAGGAGAACCGCATGTACGACATGACTTTCATGATCTGCGGGATCATCTCCCTGCTCGTCGGCGGCATCGTGGTGATGAACATCCAGCTCGCGTCGTTCAACGAGCGGGTGCGCGAGGTCGGGACGCGCAAGGCCGTCGGCGCTTCGCCGTCGCAGATCTTCGGGCAGTTCCTCGCCGAGGCGGTGCTGGTCTCGGTCTTCGGAGGATTCCTGGGTCTGTTCGTCGGCAAGCTGTTCACCGACGCCATCGCCGCGCTGACGCGCGACCCGGCCATCATCACGCCCGACACCATCGTCAAGGCGCTGATCTTCGCCGCCGGCACGGGGTTCCTCTTCGGCATGTATCCCGCGATCCGCGCCTCGCGGCTGAATCCGATCGAGGCCCTCAGGACGGAGTGACCGGCCGATGGTGATCACCGAAGCGGTCCGCACCAGCCTCGAGGAAGTGAGAGCCCATCCCTTGCGCTCCTTCTTCACGCTCGTCGGCGTCATCCTCGGGACGCTCGCGCTGGTCGTGGTCATGTCGGTGCTCGACGGAGTTGCCGCAGCGGTGTGGCAGGGCGTCGAGGACCTGGGACTCGACGGCGTGCTGGTCGTCAACGCCCGCAAGCCGGTCGACCGCATCGAGGCGGCGAAAGCCTACGAGTCGCGCGGCCTGCGCCCGGAAGACACCCGCTATTTCCGTGGGAACGGTCTCGTGACGGCGATCGGACCGGTCGGCGAGACGCGCGCCGTCATCACCGCCGGCACGATCACCCGCCGCGTCGACGTCTACGGCATCACCCCCGCATTCGTGCGCATCAAGAACCGCCGGACCTCGGAAGGGCGCTTCGTCGGTGAGCACGACCAGGCCGGCTCCGCTCCGGTCTGCGTGCTCGGCTACAAGCTCCGCCAGCAGCTCTTCGGCGGCGAGGACGCTGTCGGGCAGCAGGTCAATCTCGCCGGGCGCCGCCTCACCGTCGTCGGCGTCGGCACGAAGTTCAACATGGAATTCGTGAACGACGACGACATGCGGAAGGAGACTGCCGGCATCTACGTGCCGTTCTCCGTTTATGGCGACATGTTCGGACGCGCGAATGCGATCTCCTACATGCTGGCGAAAGCGGTCGCTCCGGAGAAGAGCATCGACGCCGAGGACGAGACGGCGCGGCTCTACGCCGAGGCACACAACGGAATTCACGACGTGCACGTGGAGAACGTGGGGAAGGAGATCCTGCAGGAGCGCGGCCGGATTCAGAAAGTGATCCGGAACTGGCGCATCGTCTTCTTTTCCATCGCCGCCGTTTCGCTGCTCATCGGCGGCGTCGGGATCTTCTCCGTTCTGAAGATCTCCATCTCCGAACGCCTCTTCGAGATTGGACTGCGCAAGTCGATGGGGGCCACGAACAGCGAGATCTTCGCGCAGTTCCTGATCGAATCGGTCACGCTCTCGGTCGTCGGCGCGGCGGTCGGGCTGGCGGGGGGCATCGCCCTGGTCCGAGTGATCGCCCGCTTTTTCCCCGCGGGGCTGCCGGTGTCGATGTTCGGCCTGGCCGTCGCCAGCGGCTTCGCCATCTCCATCGGCCTTCTCGCCGGCCTCTATCCCTCGATCACCGCCTCGCGCCTCGAACCCGTCGAAGCCCTCCGCATGTAGCGCCGGCATGTAGAGCCGGCTCTCAGCCGGCATGTAGCGCCGGCTCTCAGCCGGCATGTGGCGCCGGCTCTCAGCCGGCATGTAGCGCCGGCTCTCAGCCGGCATGTGGCGCCGGCTCTCAGCCGGCATGTGGCGCCGGCTCTCAGCCGGCATGTGGCGCCGGCTCTCAGCCGGCATGTAGCGCCGGCTCTCAGCCGGCATGTAGCGCCGGCTCTCAGCCGGCATGTAGCGCCGGCTCTCAGCCGGCATGTAACACTCAGCCGCCTGAGAGGCGGCTCTACATTTCGTAGAAATTGCGTGATGGAGCATTCGCCGAGGTAACCTCGGCGAATGTTTTCCGGCCACTTTCACCGGCGCAATCTGCCGCACATTCAGCATGACTTCCGAAGCTATTTCCTCACGTTCGTCACATTCGATCGCTGGGTTCTTCCAGCCACGGCCCGCGAGCTGACCATGGGTCACATCCTCTTCGACCATGGCCGGTGCATGGCGCTGCATGTGGCGGTGGTCATGCCCGATCACGTGCATCTCGTTCTGACGCCTGGGATGAATGCGATGGGGTGGTCGCATCCCCTGGCCACCATTCTCAAAGGGATCAAGGGATCGTCCGCGCGTTCGATCAACCGACGGCTGAAGCGCATCGGGCCGGTCTGGCAACACGAGTCGTTCGATCACGAGTTGCGTCGTGATGAGGATCTTCGGCGGAAGTGCGAATACGTCTGTAACAACCCGGTGCGGAAGGGACTTGCGTCGTCTGCCGATGAGTATCCCTGGATCTGGCGCGAGTGGGTGGAGGGTATGTAGCGCCGGCTCTCCAGCCGGCGCGGACCTGGAGAGAAGCCGGCTGAGAGCCGGCGCTACATGCCGGCTGAGAGCCGGCACTACATGCCGGCTGAGAGCCGGCACTACATGCCGGCTGAGAGCCGGCGCTACATGCCGGCTGAGAGCCGGCGCTACATGCCGGCTGAGAGCCGGCGCTACATGCCGGCTGAGAGCCGGCGCCACATGCCGGCTGAGAGCCGGCGC
>DATFUW010000569.1:0-2467 GCA_035260605.1 Thermoanaerobaculia bacterium
ACGCCGAGCGCCACGCCGCTGCTCACCGAAGAGGCGGTCACCCGGATGAAGGCCCACGGACTGGCGCGCATGGCCATCAGTCTCGATGCCTCCAACGCCGTGGCGCACGACAACTTCCGGCGCGTCCCGGGATCGTTCGACATCACCGTCCGGGCGATCCGGGCGGCCAGGCGCGAAGGGATTCCCGTGCAGGTGAACACCACCGTCACCCGGCGGACCGTGGCCGATCTTCCACACATGGTGCCGCTGCTCGAGGAACTCGGCGTGGTCATGTGGAGCGTCTTCTTCCTCGTTCCCACCGGCCGCGCGAAGTCGGCCGACCTGGTCACCGCCGACGAGGTCGAGAAGCTCTTCGAGTTCTTCTACGACACGAGCCGGCGGGTTCCGTTTCAGATCCGCACCACCGAGGCCATGCACTACCGGCGATACCAGTTGCAGCGCATGGGCGCCCCGAAAATCGACGCGCACACCGGCCTCATCGACGCCTCCACGAGCTTCCAGCCGCTGGGGGTCATGCCCGGATCGATCACCCGCGCGCCGCGCGGCGTGAACGAGGCGAAGGGCTTCGTCTTCATCTCCCACATCGGCGACGTGTTTCCGAGCGGGTTCCTGCCGCTGCGCGCCGGGAACGTGAAGAAGCACTCGCTGGCCGAGATTTACAAATCGAGCGAGCTGTTCATTCGCCTGCGCGACAGCAGCAACCTCGAAGGGAAGTGCGGCCGCTGCGAGTACCGCGAGCTGTGCGGCGGCTCGCGCGCGCGCGCCTGGGCCATGACCGGCGACGTCTTCGCCGCCGACCCCCTCTGCGCCTACGAACCCGCCATGTAGGGCCGGCTCTCAGCCGGCCGCCCTCCGGCTCTCAGCCGGCCGCCCTCCGGCTCTCGAGGAGATCTCGCTCCGTGAAAAGACAATTTCCGCCTGACAACGGAAGCGCCATCGTTCCGCGCTGAGACGGCGGAGGCCCCGGCGAGGCACTGGAAGTTCAAATCGGAGCGCTGCGCTCCGCGAAGGGGCCGGCTGAGAGCCGGCCCTACATGGACTGTCATCGTGGTCCGATGGGTTCGGGAAGCGCCCGATACGAATCCGCCACCACCCAGGCGCCGGCCGTCAACGCCCAGGAGACGACGAACTCGGTCCACTGCGATGCATCGGGGCCTGCCGCCATGACCGGTCCCCACACCAGCAGCGTGAAGAGACCTAACTCCCATGCCGAAAGCACGGCTGCCAGCCGTGCCTGCACTCCGATGAGCACCGCGACGCCCGCAGCGATGAACGCGAAGCCGGTGAAATACGCCCAGGCAAGATGCCACGGCAGCCAGCCAGGCACCATCCCGACGGTCCTTTGGAGGTAGGTGAAGTGCGCGACGCCGAATGGGATCAGGCCCAGGCCGTAGAGCACCCTCGCGATGTGCAGACCTTTTTTGCCGGCGGCGAAACCGCGGGTGAACCAGGCGTATAGCACCCAGGCGCCCGCCACCATCACCGCCGTCTCGGCGCAGGCCCACCATGTGACCGTCGCAGTGGGAGCGTGGAAGATGAGCGGCACGCGAAGCAGCAGCAGCCAAAGCAGGAGCGAGGTGAGCAGCACGCCCGAAGCGATGGCGGCTGCGCGCCGCCAGAGCAGGCCGATGCCAGATGCCAGCGAGATGACGGCGCAGAGAATCGCCAGTCCCTCGCGCGCGGGAAGCCCCTTGGGCACTCCCGTCCATATCGGGGTGAAATCGCCTTTGATCAGGCCCAGGATGCCGAGTGCGATCATGGTCGAGGCAAAGACCGCATGTCCCAGGCTCGCGATGCGCATCGCTGTGAGTATGGCTCATCGAGGGCTGATCGATGCCGACGCGGTCGTCACGCCGCCTGGCGCGATCCGCTCCGCCGCCGCCTTCACCAGCCGCAGCGCTTCGCATCGGATCAGGCGGATGCCGGGCGATGCGAGCGACCAGTAGCGGCGGAAGCGGCGCCGCGACTCCGGGTCGGTCGTCACCGCGCGCGTCTCGGTCCTGAAGATCGAGGACGATTCGGTCACCGGCTGAGCTTCGAGCGTCCAGACGATCTTCGCAAAGCCGGAATCGCCGAAGGCGGCGAACTTCTCCGGCGGGATCGCAGTGAACTTCACGTTCGCCATCCACGGCTGTGTCACCGCGCCGAGGACGATGCGGCGGCCCGGCTCACGGATCAGGATTCCCCATCCCAGCGAGAGCATCTCGTCGAGGAAGAGCCGGCGGGGCGCATCCGCGCGCCGGGCACGCATGAAGAGTTCGCGGCAGCGGAAGATCGCGCGGACCACCGGGGAACGCCGCAGGTCGACACCGCACGCCGCATCGAACGTGTCCGTGGCCGGCGCGGCAACGGCGATCTCGTGTGTTTCCGCGATGTCGAATCGAGCCAGGAAGCGGTCGAGGTGCGGGTTGTCGGTCTCGCCAGCGGCGTGGCCGAACCGCAGCCACTCGGTCGAGGCGTACGCAGC
>DATFUW010000570.1:0-5088 GCA_035260605.1 Thermoanaerobaculia bacterium
GCGGCAAAGACCCCGGCGATCAGGGGAACCCATCGCGCACCTCGCATCGCACCTCTCGCGCGGACTACGAATGAATTTTGAGACTGACCGTCAGCGACTGCGCATCGGACGTGTCGCCGAGCTCGATCTTCTGCTCCTGCTCCTGCACGATGCCGTCGCTGTCTTCAAAGGATACCGCAACTCGCAGCGACTTCGAACGGGCGAGTGTGTCGGGATCGATCCGCATCGTGGCGCTCTTCTGCACGTCGCGCGTCTTCAGCAGCGAATCGAGCGGCGAAGCAGCCTTCTTCGATGTTTTCGGCGGCGCCTGGGTGGCGCGCTTCCGCAGTGCTTCCAACTCCGCCATGATGTCGATCGACGACCGGACCTTGACGTGCTTCACTTCCGTCTTCTTCGCCGGCTTCGCGCTCTGGTTGAAATCGATCTCCGGCTCCGCCGGCGGCGCGTTGATCGGTGCGTCGGCGATCGTTCCCGCTCCCACGTCGGCCGTCTTCGCCAGCGTCGTCTCGGAAAACGGCAGCACCTCGGCCGAGGCCGTGATTTCCTCGATCTCCTCCGCGAAATCGGCCGCGGCGATCGATCCCGATCCCGGCGTGGTCGATGGGGCCGCCGTGGCCGAGCCGTGCCCCTGGGGCGGCGCCTCTTTGACTCGGAACATGGCCGTGTGGGCCGGTTGGCGCGGCGCTTTCGGTGCCTGCTCGCCCGTCATCCGCTGCCGCAGCATCCGCAGCGTCAGTTTCGAGATCAGCTTGAGCGTCTCGAAGACCCCCACGCCCGTCGCCGCGATCGATTCGGTGTGTTCGTACCGCCGCTGGTGATCGATCCGGTCGAGCACCGTGTCGACCGAGGCGATGTTCGGCAGATCGCGCTTGTTGATCTGCACCACGAGCGGGATGTCCTCGAGCTGGAGTCCGATCTCCGTGAGGTTCTCGCGCAGGTTCTCGAAGCTCTCGACGTTGGCGTCCTGCATGGCCTTCTGCGAGTCGGCCACGAATACCAGCCCGTCAACCCCCTTGAGGACCAGCTTGCGCGTGGTGTTGTAGAAGACCTGGCCGGGGATCGTGTAGAGCTGCAACCGGGTCTTGAACCCGCCGATCACGCCGACGTCGATCGGCAGCAGATCGAAGAAGAGCGTCCGGTCGGTCTCCGTCTCCAGGCTCACCATTTCCCCGCGGCTCTGGGGCGAGGTCTTCGCATAAATGTAGTGGAGATTCGTGGTTTTGCCGCACAGACCGGGACCGTAATACACGATCTTCGCCGCCATCTGCATCGTGGCGTAATTAAAGAAGACCATCGGCTCTCCGCGTCATGTGGAAGGAATCGATGGTAACAGTGCTACTTGTTGCCCGCAAGAATCCACTCGGCCAGAAGTCGGTAGATTTCCGCGACTTGCGGCCGATTGCGAAGGGCCTCCGAATGCCGTGCCAGGAGCTCCCGATCGCCCCGCGCGGCAGGCCCGGTGAACCGCCGCGCGTCGGTGTGCGCGAGCCAGTTCTCGATGGCCGACTTCGCCAGCCCCGCGAGCTCGTTCCGCGCGTCGGGAACGCCGATCAGCGCCTCGGCGATGTCCAGCAGCGCGGCCACGTCGTTCGATCCGAGGACCGCGGCGGCGTGGTACAGCAGCTTCTGCTCCGCGCTGATTTCCGCGAAGCGCGCGCCGGCCGCCTCGGCGATCCGCTTCGCCGTCTGGCGATGAGCACCCTGGAACACCAGCAGCGCTCCGGCCAGGTCGGATGGCTCACCCACCGGAGGGAGGACCTTCAGTGGATGGAGCGAAAAGCCGCCTCGCAGCGCCGGGAGCGCGCCGCTGGCGTGGAAGATCACCGCGGCGGTCGCGGGGCACGATTCGACGACCTCCACGATTGCCGTGTCGGGAACGGCGACGAGGAGCAGATCGGAGTCCGACGCCAGCTCGGCGATGCCCGCCCGCTTCACCGCGAGGAGTCCGGCGATGGGACCGGCGGAGCGGAGCGCGATCCCGCTCAGCGGCCAGCCGAGCCGCCGCCAGGTGGAGCCGAATGCCCAGGCGGCACGGCCGCCGCCGATGATTCCCAATCGCATCGTTGCTCGGGCCGCCGGGTGCCGGAAGTCCGGTTGTCGAGGTCCCGAAAACGTGACAACCTGACATCGTGACAACCCGCGGGACGCTGCCGGTCATTGTCGCATTCATCGCCCTTCCGGCAGTCGCCGCTCCACCGACCACGTGCGCACAGACCGACGTCTACGGGAAGGCGCTGTGCGCGTATCAGATGCGGCATTTCGACGACGCCGAGGCGGGATTCCGGGAAATCGTCGGCCGGGGAGCGAAGGACGCCGAGACCCTGCACGCCACGTACTTTCTGGCGCGCACGGAGATGAAGCGCGGGCAGTGGAAAGCGGCGTCGGACCTCCTGATCAGAATCTACGGACTGGATCGCGCGTTTTACGACACCTGGAGCTGTGATTTTCTGCTCGGCGAGTGTCGAAAGGGATTGGGGAAAGAGTAGTGGCGCAGACGAATTTCGAGTTACGGCGCAAGCTTCTGCAGCTCGAAGCGCTCTACGACATCGGGCGTGCGCTCAACACGCTCCGCCCCGAGGATGATCTCCTCGAGGAGCTGATGCATCGGGCCATCTCCGTGCTCGACGCGATGATCGGCTTCGTGTTCTCGCTCGATGAGAAGCTGCAGATCCAGCATCTCTACAGCTTCGGAGTCGAGGTGCCGGAGCCGCAGCAGTCGATCGTGGCCGAGCCGCCGATCCGGCAGGTCCTGGCTTCGCGCGAGTCGGTGTCGGTCGCCGTCCCCAAGTTTCTCGGAGGTCCGGCGCGCGACCTGCTGATCGCACCGATGATTGCCGGCGAAAACGTCGTCGGCATCCTCGGCGTCGGGGGGAAAGAGGAACGGGGCGACAAGCGCGGCAGCTTCGCCGAGGACGACCTGCGGTTCCTTTCCTCGCTCGCGGCGATCGGCGCAGCGGCCATCGACAACAGCCGGAACTACCACCGCCTGGAGGTCCTCCGCGAGTCGCTGCAGGACGAAAACCGCAGCCTCCGCCAGCGGATGCAGCGCGACTATTCGGACCGCCTCATGGTCGGCGATTCGCCGAGGATGCAGCGGGTGATCGATCTGGTGGCGCGCGTCGCCGACAGCCAGGCCAACGTGCTCATCCGCGGAGAATCGGGAACGGGAAAGGAAATGGTCGCCCGGCTGATCCACGGCAACTCGCCGCGGAAGGATGGGCCCTTCGTGGCCATCAACTGCGCCGCGCTTCCGGAGACGCTGCTGGAGTCGGAACTGTTCGGCATCGAGCGCGGTGTGGCCACCGGCGTCGAGGCGCGCCTCGGAAAATTCGAGCTGGCCCGGGGCGGCACCGTCTTCCTCGACGAGGTGGGCGACATCCCGCTGGTGCTGCAGGCCAAGCTGCTCCGCGTCCTGCAGGAGCGCGAGATCGAGAAGCTCGGCGGGCGGCGCCGCATCCCCATCGACGTCCGCATCCTGTCGGCCACGCACCGCGGGCTGGAGGAGATGATCGAGCGCGGCGAGTTCCGCCAGGACCTCTACTACCGGCTCAAGGTCGTCGAGATCTCTCTGCCACCCCTGCGCGAGCGGAAGGAGGACATTCCCAAGCTCGTCCGGTTCTTCCTCGACAAGTACGGAAAACGCGAGGGCCTGCACGATGTCCGGATCACTCAGGACGCGCTGCAGAAGCTGATGCGCTACTCCTTCCCGGGGAACGTCCGCGAGCTGGAGAACCTGATCGAGGGAGCGCTGGCGCTGACCACCGATCCGGTCATCGACACCGGCGACCTGCTCCTGCCCGAATCGGCCGCGGCCCCCGTGACGGGGGAAGAGATGTCCGCCGACTTCCCGGCGCTGAACGAACTCGAACGGCGTTACGTCTCGCGCGTGCTCGCCTTCACCGGCGGGAACATGTCGAAAGCGGCCAAGATCCTCGGCGTCGATCGCAAGACGCTCTATCGGATGCGCGCCTCATTATCCCAAAACGCACCAAATGGGGAAAAGTGGGACATACACTGATAAATGTCAGAACTCATTGCAGTTACATCGATGTGGTTCTGATATACCCACTGACTGTGGCATAATGCTACATACGGACAGATTGCCACAGGTAGTGGGCATTTCGTGTAAACTGTGTGTGGTCAGAGGGTTAACTGTGTATTCGGAGAGTGGCCAAGGATGGCAGTCGGGTTGCGATAGGGGTGGGCTGTCACATGAGGGGGGCCACCATGAATCCAATCGCAGAAACCCGCGCCAATCCTCTTTCCATTGCGGCGAGCTGGACGCTTCCGATGTTGCTGGCGATCAACACGTTCGCGCTGCTGGCCCTCGAACAGATGGGTCAGATTCCGGCATGGTTGAAGTCGGCGGTCGCTCTCTTCCTGTCGTTCTAAGGGCGGAATCCCGCAGGACTCATCACTGATGGCTACTACCGCCGAGCGGCAGATGGAGTTGACGCTCCCGATGGTCGCGGACATCGAGATCGCCGCGGCGCGGGCACTGGGCAATCTCGCGCGCGAGCTGGGGATGAGCTCGGAGTCTGTGGATGAGATGATGCATGCGGTGATCGAGGCCTGCATCAACGCCCGCGAACACTCGGGTTGCGCGGACAACCGCATCTACTTAAGATTCATCGGCACTTCGGACGGCGACGACAGCAGAGTCGACGTCTGGGTCACCGACCGCGGAAGGGGATTCGATCCCGACGAAGCGCGTTCCCACCGCCCGGCCCCCGGCGAGGCGCACAAACGCGGGCGCGGCCTGCAACTCATCGAAGCACACATGGACGAGGTCGAAATTTCGACCACTCGGAACGGCGGGACCACCATTCATATGGTCAAGCACGAGAAAAGGCATCATGACTGAGGAACTGAAAGTCGCGATCGACCGGAAGGGCAGCGGGGCGGTCCTCTATACAAAGGGCTACATCAACAACGTCGGCGGCGAGGAGATCGCGAATCGGGCGTACGAGCTGATGGACGACGGCGTGCGCACGCTCCTGCTCAACCTCCGCGAAACCAAGATCGTCAACTCCATCGGCATCTCGATCCTCATCGAGATCATCGAGAAAATGATGGACAAGGGCGGCC
>DATFUW010000571.1:0-5502 GCA_035260605.1 Thermoanaerobaculia bacterium
CAGGATTCCGAGGGCGATCGGCAGATCGAACGCCGAGCCCTCCTTCTTCACGTCGGCGGGAGAGAGATTCACGGTGATGCGGCGCGGCGGGAGCCAGAAGCCACAGTTGTGGAGGGCCGACCGGACGCGCGAATACGCCTCGCGCACGGCGGCGTCGGGAAGGCCGACGAGCGTGAACCCGGGCTGCTCCGACTGGGCAGCGTCGACTTCGATCGTGATGCGTACCGCGTCAATACCGAGGGTCGCGGCGGACCATACTTTCGAGAGCATGGCGCGTGGCGACCATGCGGAAGTCCCAGCCCGAGGGTACCTCGGCGGGTTCACCGGTTGTCAAGCGATCCGGATGACTGGTATAGGCTGACATCCGATGAGAATCGCGATTCCGCACAACACCGACAAATCGATCGCTCGCCGGAAGATCGACGCCCGCCTTCACGAACTCCTCGGCACGTATGGAGGCTATCTCTCCGAAGTCGATCACCGCTGGGAGGGAGACCGTCTCGTGCTCTCCGGCAAGGCCAAGGGGATGAAGGCCAGCGGGACGGTCGACATCACCGATACCGAGGTGATCATCGACGGAAAGGTCCCGCTGATCGCGAAGCCGCTCGAACCGCGGATCAAGAGCACGATCGAGCGCGAAGCCGCGGCGCTGTTCGAAGCCTGACTCTACCGGCAGTGGAGGCGGGAAACGGCAGGAATTGCCGCTATTCGACTTTGAGGATCTTCTTCAGCGCCTCTTCGTTCGGGTCGACGAACAGGTGCCCGTCGACTTCGACGGCCGGATCGGTACCGAGGTGGAAAGTCTTGCCGTGATACTCATCGGCACGCGCGAGTTCGTGCGCCACGCGATGGTTCGAAAGAAAGCCCTGAATGAGTGATGTCTTCTGTTTTCTGCTTCCGGGGAAAAACCTTACGGTCATACTCCCCTCCCTTCACGCCCGACTGTCGGGATCACCGAATTGGACGAATGAGCAAACGGTAGGCCTGTTTCGGGACGATGTCAAATAAACAAAATTGCTAGGCTCCAACTGCCTCGCGGTACTGCACTTCGTAGAGTTTCCGGTAGAGCCCATCGATCTGCATGAGTTGATCGTGCGTGCCCCGTTCCCGGATCTCCCCGTGATGGAAGACGAGGATCATATCGGCGGAGCGGATGGTCGACAGGCGGTGGGCAATGACCAGTGAGGTGCGGCCCTCCATCAGCGTGGCGATGGCCTCTTGGATCAGCCGTTCGGTCTCCGTGTCGATTGACGAGGTGGCTTCATCGAGGATCAGCACTGGTGGGTTGAACGCCAGTGCCCGCGCAAAGGACAACAACTGTTTCTCGCCCACGGAAAATCCAGCGCCGCGCTCCCGGACGGGATCGTCATATCCCTGCGGCAGCCGCTGGATGAACCGGCTGGCCTGCACCCGCTCGGCCGCCTCGCGCACCGCCTCCCCGGCGATCTCCGGATCGGCGAGCGAGATGTTTTGCGCCACGGTGCCGGTGAAGAGGAAGAAGTCCTGCTGCACGATGGCGTAGAGCGCGCGGAGGGACGCCATCGTGTACCTGCGGATGTCGACGCCGTTGATGAGGATCTCGCCGCGCTGCGGCTCGTAGAACCGCAGCAGCAGCGCCGTGACGGTCGTCTTTCCCGCGCCGGTATGGCCCACCAGGGCGATGCGTTCGCCACGCCCGACCCGGAAGGAGACGTCCTTCAGCACCCACTCCTCATCGTTGTAGGCGAACCAGACGTCGCGGAACTCGAGCGATTCGAAATGCTCCGCCGTCAGCAGGCCCTGATCCCGGATTCCCACCGGTGTGTCGAGCAGCTTGAAGATGCGCTCGCTGGCTGCCATCGCCGCCTGCAGGATGTTGTACTTCTCCGACAGGTCGGAGATCGGCTCGTAGAACCGCTGGGCGTATTGAAAGAATGCGATCAGCGCGCCGACCGAGAGCGTGTTCCGCAGCACCTGCCCCCCGCCGTACCAGACGATCAGAGCGATGCCCACGGTCTGAATCAGCTCGATGACGGGATAGAAGACGGCGTAGTAGAAGATCGACTCGATGTTCGCGTCGCGGTGCCGGGCGTTCAGATGGTCGAACTTCGCGGCCTCGCGTTCCTCCTGGTTGAAGAGCTGCACAGTCGCCATCCCGGAGATGTGCTCCTGCAGGAAGGCATTGATGGCGGCGATGCGTGCGCGCACCTTGCGGTACGTGCTCCGCGCCCCACGCCGGAACCACATGGAGATCAGCAGGATGAAGGGGGTGATGGAAAAGAGCACCAGCGCCAGACGCCAGTTCATCCAGAACAGCACCACGATGATGCCGGCCAGCACGAAGATGTCCCCGAAGATGGCCACGAAGCCGGCGGTGAACAGGTCGTTCAGGGCGTCGACGTCGGTGGTCACGCGGGTCATCAGCCGCCCCACCGGGTTGCGGTCGAAGAACTGCACGTCGAGTCGCTGCAGGTGCTGGAAGATCTGCTTGCGGAGGTCGTACATGATGTACTGCCCCATCAGATTCATCAGCACCATCTGCGTGTAGAGGATGGCGAAGTCGGCGAACAGGGTGAGGAAATAGATCGCCGCGGCCACGTCGATGCCGGTCAGCGGCTGAAAGGACCAGCCGTGCGCCGCGAGCCAGTCGCCGACGGTGCGGCTGATGCCGACCGTGTTCGCACCGCTCAGCGGCTTGACGTACAGATCGACGCCCACGGCGATGATCGCCGGTCCGGCGATCTCCAGCAGCGCCGAGAAGATGACCAGGAGCACGGAGAACGTGGCCCGCGCGCCGTACGGGCGCAGATAGGTCAGCAGCCGCCTGGCCAGGCGCTTGTCGAAGGCCTTTGCGCCTTCCTCCTCGTGACGTTCGATGATCTCGCTCACGCGATCTCGGACAGCTCCTCTTCGATCGTCTGACGGCGGTACAGATCCGCGTAATAGCCGTCGTCGGCCAGCAGCGAGTCGTGCGTCCCGCGCTCCACGATCCGGCCGTTCTCCAGCACCACGATCTGATCGGCATCCTTCACCGACGAGACGCGGTGCGAGACGATCAGCACGGTCCTTCCCTTTCGGATTTCCCGCAGCGCGCGCAGGATCCGCTCCTCGGTCGCCGTATCGACGGCGCTCAGCGAATCATCGAGGATCAGAATCCGGGGATTGCGAATCAGTGCCCGGGCGATCGCCGTCCGCTGCTTCTGTCCGCCCGAGAGCGTGATCCCCCGTTCGCCGATGACCGTCTCCAGACCCTGCGAGAAAGCCGACACGTCACCCGACAAACCCGCCTCCTCGGCGGCGTTCCGCACCTCTTCCTGCTCCGCGTTGCCCCGGCCGAAGCGGATGTTCTCGGCGATCGATTCGGAGAAGAGGAACGTCTCCTGCGACACCATGCCGATCCATTCGCGCAACTGGTGGAGCGGAATCGTCTCCACCGCGCGGCCGTCGATGAAGATCGTCTGCGGCGGAGGCTCGAACGTCCGGGTGATCAGCGAGAGCAGCGTCGATTTTCCGCTGCCGGTCCGCCCGACGATGCCCAGCGTCTCGCCGTGATCGATGGACAGCGAAACGTTGCGCAGCACCCGGTGGGTGCCGTAGGTGAAGGTCAGGTCGCGAACGTCGATGTGTGCCGTCCCGGGTGCAGTGAGGCCGGCATCGGCAGGCGCGGCGAGATGGTCCACGCCGGGCTGAATGCGCCATACCTCGTCAAGGCGCACCATCGAGGCCATGCCCCGCTGGAACAGATTGATCACCCATCCGAGCGCGATCAGCGGCCAGATCATCCGGCCGAGGTAGAACTGGAAGGCCACGAAGGAGCCGATGCTCATCGTTCCGGCGATCATGCGGCGGCTGCCCATGAAAAAAATGATGCCGAACATCACGCCGATGATGCCGTGGAGCATCGGATAGAACGTCGCCGTCAGCCGGATCAACGACCGATTGCGCTCGACGTACTGATGGTTCATCCGCTTGAAGGTCGCGATCTCGTTCGCCTCCTGCCCGAATGCGCGGACCACGCGCACGCCCGCCAGGTTCTCCTGTACGCGCGCGGAGATGTCCCCGAAGTAGTCCTGCACAGCCTTGAAGCGGACGTGGATCTTCTCGCCGAAGAACTTCACCAGCCCGGCGACCACTGGGATGGAGATCAGCGACACCAGAGCCATGGAGTGCTCGATGCGCAGCATCATCACGAAGGCCCCGACGACGACGAGCAGTGACGACGCGGAGTGCATCACCGCCGGGCCGATCAGCATGCGCACCGACGCCAGATCGTTCGTGGCCCGGGACATCAGATCGCCGGTGCGCTGTTCCTGGTAGTACTGGACCGGCAGGCGTTCGAGATGGGCGAAGAAGTCGTTGCGCATTTCGAATTCGATGTGCCGCGACGTGCCGATGATGATCCACCGCTGCAGATAGAGAAACAGCCCTTCCACGGCCGAGGCGCCGACGAGCATCAGGCTGTAACGCAGCAGCGCCTGGCGCGTGATGGCCTTGGTGAGCTCGTTGACGGCGTTCCCGACAATCAGCGGCTTGAGCAGCGAGAACGACGCCGAGCCGACGACGCACAGGAACCCCAGGATGAGGGCTCTCCTGTGCCGGGCGAAGTACGAGAGGAGGCGGCGCGTCGGAGACATGAGGGCATATTCTACGGGACCGGCCCGATGCCCACGCCGTCAATCCCGCAACGGAATCCGCTTCAGCTCCTGCAGCGTGATGCGGAGCACTTTTCCCAGCGCGAAGCCCGGCGGAAAGGCGTGCGGGATTCGAATGCCGCCGCCGGCGAGCTCCAGAAAATCGAGCGGCGGTTTGCGGCGTGCGAGCACGAACAGCAGCTTGCGCGGCAGATCCTCACGGTCATCGGCGTTCAGATGCAGCGGCTGCAGGTAGTAGCCGAAGTGCATCGTCCTGCCCGCCGTTTCTCCCTCGCCGAACTCCGGAAGCGTGAGGCTGAGCGTCAGTGCGCCGAAAATCCAGTTCTCGCGCGCGAACTCCGCCCGCCACTTCTCTTCGTCCGACTTCGTGAGGTGTTCGAGGCGCAAGGTGTCACTGTGAGAGCCGCTTGAGCCCGGCCACGATCTCGTCCATCTTCGCCTGATGAAAGGCGTCGATGCGTTTCTGCAGCTCTCCCTCGGGTGATGCGGCCAGGTCTTCGGTGTACACCTTCTTGAGCGCGCCGCCGAGATACACCTTCGTCTCCAGCCGCCAGGCGGGGCGTGAGAAGAACTCGGTCTGCACGGTCAGCTTCTTCGCTCCGACGTCGACCGCGTCGAGGCGGCCCATCGGGGCGTTCGCCGGCTCGCTCACGAGGGCCTCACGTTGCTGCGCCGCACGCTGCGGCGGCACTTGGCCTCGGCCCGCGACTCGATCTGCCGAACGCGCTCCCGCGAAAGCCCGAGAATCTCGCCGATGTCCCGCAGCGTGAGCTCGTCGTCCTGCAGAACTCCGTAGCGGAGTTTCAGGATCGTCTTCTCTTCGAGGCTCAGTTCGTCGACCGCCTGCTGCACCGATCCATGCTGCACGACC
>DATFUW010000572.1:0-5248 GCA_035260605.1 Thermoanaerobaculia bacterium
ATCCGCTCGGCTTTCCCAATCACTCGGCGCGGATGCGACCACGTCTGGGCCTGGTACTCGAACTCGGTGAAGAGCCGCGCCTTCATTCCGGTCTGCTCGAACTGCCGTACCGCTTCGGCCAGCACGTCCGCCGCTCGCTCCTTGTATGAGGCATGCGTGATCTGCCCGATCACATAGCGAATCTCCATCGCTTCACACAGCTCGTACCTTGATTCCGGTGGCGCCGATGCCTTTCGCCTCCAGCATCGCCGCGCGGAGGTCCGTTTGCGGCGTCACGGCGCGCATCCACGGAGTCTCTCCCGCCGTGGCGCCGAGGGCGGACGCGCGCGCCCGCGGATCGGCGAAGAACGACGGCCCGCCCATCAGCGCCGAGAAGACGACGTCGGGCGCGTCGATGTCGCCGAGCCGCGCGTCGCGCGCCAGCCCGACCAGCGTGCGGTCGTCGCCTCCCATGTCGCGCACCGCGGTGATCCCGCCGCGCAGCGCGCGCGCCAGCGTCGTCTCGATCTCGCTCCGCTTGCCATCGGTGATGTGGACGTGCGCGTCGATCAGCCCGGGAATGATCCACTTGCCTCGGAGATCGATCGTGATCGCCCCCGCGGGCGGCGCGATGTTCTCGCCGACCTGGGCGATCCGCCCGTGCTCGATGAGGATGGAGGCCACGCGCGGCGCGTGCCCGCTGTGGCCGTCGATGATCGTGGCGCCTTCGAGCAGCGTCGGCGTCTCCGCTCCCGTCGCGGCGAACGCCGCCAGCATCATCGCCAGAACCGCGGCGATGGTGAATCGCATCTTCATGCGGGCCAGATCTCCCGGAGCGCGCTTGCCAACCGCCTGGCAAGGCGGGCCGCTGCGATGCCGAACGGAAGCTCGCCGGCAACGACGGCCGAGATCAGAACCTGCTCGGCACGCCGCACGCGATCCGCCACAGCCTCATTGCCGCGGAAGGGAGCAGCGTAGGTCGTGTCGAGCAGCGGTCTCACTTCCAGAGCCGAATGCGCCGCGGGAGGTCGTTACCGAAGGTGCGAAGAGAAAGTTGATTCATCGGATACCTCGCAGTGAATCATGTGACACTACTCTCGTACCATGACGATGGTCTACTCTCTCGACGAGATCGCGCGCACGTCCGACGAGGCGGTGGTCAAGGCGCGATTCGACGCCTCGACGCTCACGGCGCTGCGCGTTCTGAGTGCCGGGTTCGCCGTGATGACGCTGGTGCACCTCGGCGAGGTGAGGACGGTGCTCCAGATCATCCTCAGAGCGGCCGCATTCTCCCTTGCCGCCATCCTGTTCGTTCTGGTGCGAAAGCGGGCCGGCAATGCCGTCGCTCGGTTCGTACGGCAGCGCGCGCGCGCCACGGCCATCGCGTTCCTGCTCGTGGAAGCGACCGCGCTTTTCGTCTTCAACGCCAGCGCCGGCAGCGAAGCCGCGGTGGCGCTGGCGGTGGCCCTGCCGTTCGCCGCCGTGCTGATCCGCCTTCTCCCGGCCGAGCATCTCCTGCTGCATGCCTCGCTCGCGGCGATTTTCTCGCTGACCGTGTTCGCCATGCCCGCCGATGGCAGAAACGTCGCGGAGATGATCATGCCGGTTGTGGCGACGAATGCGGCGGCCGTGGCCGTCGCGCTGTTCATCTCCCGCCGGCGGCGACGGGCCATCGTCCGTGAATGGAGCGAGCGGCGTGCCGGCGCGCGGGAGCAGATCCGCATGCGCGACGAGCTGCTGCTCGCGCGGGAGCTGCAGCTCAGCATGCTCCCTGAATGCGCCCCGAGCCTGGAGTGGGCGGAGATCTGCAGCGCGTCCGTTCCGGCGACGGAAGTCGGCGGGGACTACTACGACTACTTCGTCGACGCCGATCGCGTGGCTCTGATCTGTCTCGACGTCGCCGGTCACGGCATGGCCAGCGGCCTGGTGCTGTCGTCGATGCGCGGAGCGCTCACCGTCATGCGCGACGAGCTGCGGGATCCAGCCGCCGCGCTGCGGCGCCTCCACGAGCTGGTTCTGCGCTCTTCACGGCGCCGCACGCTGGTCACCATCTCCATGGTGCTCCTCGAACGGCAGTCACGGCGCGCCGTGGTTGCCAGCGCCGGGAATCCGCCGGTGATGGTCCGCCACGCGGACGGCTCGGTCGACGTGCTCGCCCTCGATGCACCGCCTCTCGGCGTCCGGCTGCCGCTCGAGTTTCGCGCGCACGAATCGACGTTCCTGCCCGGCGACGTCTTCGTGCTCCATACTGACGGCGTGTATGAGACGCGAAACGCGAACGGCGACGCGTACGGGCTCGATCCCCTGCAGCGGCTCATTTCCGAGAAGGGCGGCGGCGCGGCCGAGGGGCTGCGGGATTCCATCCTGAACGACCTCGCCGCCTTTCGCGGTCAGGAGGAGCAACACGACGACGTCACGGTCGTGGTCTGCCGGATGCGGTGAGAACGAGTCACCGCGCCTGCGCCGCGGCCCTGACGGCGCACTTCGTCATACCAGTTGAGGATGACGTTGAGCTGAGGCGTGTCCGGCTGCGAATCGCGAGCCACGACCAGCAAACGGCCGTCGGGCAATGCATCGAAATTCGCGGAAGTGCAGAAATTTCCGCCCGTACGCGGCGCGAACCCCCATCATCAGAATCGCGTGGAGCTCGCGAATCAGCCTCCTTCCGATCGGGAGCGATTCGATTCGCTTCAGTCCGCGCTCGAGTGCGGTCACGTAGTTGCGAACCTCGCGGACGTCGGAACCTTCAGGCGCCGCGTCTGGCTGCACATCGAACAGAAGCAGGTCGGGAAGCGAAGCGCGAGTTCCCTCGATCCGGCTGGAGAGCACCGCTTCCTGCTGCATTGGAAACGGTCCGGCCGACACCGGCGAGTTGGCCGATGGCGCGGTCCGCCGAGGACAGCACCTGAACGAGTGCCGTGGTCCAGTCGAGATGCGGCGGAAGCGGGTTCGCGACGAACGCGACGAATCCGCCTCCGATGTCCACGAGCGACGCGGCGCCTCAGCGGTAATTCGGAGCGCTTCGGTTCAGAGCCGGTCAATCGCCGGATCTCCCGTTGCGTGCGATCGGTTCCGAGCGGCGTCCGCTCACTTTTCTTGTCGGGGCTGCGCGTGCTTCACGTACTTGTCGAACCAGCGCAGTTCCTCGTAGGCGAGCTGCTCGTTCGATTCCATCGACGAGTACCAGTGCGGTTCGTGAGGCAGCATGACCAGGCGGGTGATGCCTCCGTTTCCGCGAATCGCCTCGAAGAGCAGTTCGGACTGAATCGGTGTCGTCCCCGGATTGGCGTCGTCGGCGCCGTGCATGATGAGCAGCGGAGCGTGCATCTTGTTCGCGTAGAAGTACGGCGACACCTTGAGATATGTATCGAGCGCGCTCCACACGGAGCGGCGCTCGTTCTGGAAGCCGAACGGCGTCAGCGTCTTATTGTAGGCACCGCTGGTGGCGACGCCCGCTCGGAACAGATCAGTGTGGGCGACCAGATTCGCGGTCATCATCGCGCCGTGGCTGTGCCCCGTCACGCCGATGCGGTCGCGATCGACGACGCCGAGCTCGACCGCCTTGTCCACCGCGGCCTGTGCGTCATCCACGAGCTGCTCGATGTACGTGTCGTACGCCTTCTGCGGATCGCCGACGACCGGGAACGCGGCGTTGTCGATGATTGCGTATCCGGAGAGGAGCAGAAGCTGATAGTTGCGCAGGTTCGTGAAGGTCTGCTCAGAGCCGCTGATCTCGCCGGCAGTCTTCGAGCTCGCATAGTCGAGCGGGTAGGCATAGAGGATCGCCGGCAGCCGCGTGCCTTCCTTGTAGTCCGGCGGCGTGTAGAGCGTGAACGACAGCTCGACGCCGTCCTTCCGCTTGTAGGTCACGAGACGCTTCTTGATTGCGCGGACGGCCGGCGTCGGATCGGGGATCTGTGTCACGGCGCGTGCGGTGGAGACGCGGCCGGCCTCGCCCGCCGCTGCGCTCCGCACCGGCGCTCCGAGCGTGCGCAGCATGAGGTTCGGCGGTTCTGACGGAGTCTGACGCCAGGTGAGCAGCGCGTCGCTGCCGTCATTCGCAAAGCTCAGGAAGTTCTCATAGGCGTCGCGGCCGCTGCGGAACAGACGTCGCGACTTGCCGGTGCGAAGGTCGAAGCTGTCGAGGAATGGCCGGTCGCCTGCCGGTGACGCGCCCCGGCCGCTCAGGAAAATCGTGTCGCCCTTCTGGAGCATGGCCCATTGGCCGTTCGGCATCATCCGATAGACCGGCCGCCCTGGGTCCTCGTAAGACTCGTCGCTCGACAGATCCCAGATCAGCGGCGGCTTCGTCGCGGCGTGGTCGGCGTCGATCAGGAACGTCCGTTGCCAATGGCGGTTGTCGTCGTACTCCTGGAGCAATCCGACGGCGCGTCGCTCGCTCCAGTCGATCCCTTCGTAACGCTGCTCGGTCCGTGCGATCTCGACCGGAGTGGCGGTGAACGGCGCAACCTGCATCAGGACTTTGTCGCGCACCGGAACCTTCGCCTTCCAGTCGCCGCCGTCCAGCGCCTCGGCCCAGACGAGGGTCGCGGCCTCAGTGGGGCGCCACTCGTAGTCGCGCGGACCGGTCGGCACACCATGGATCGGCACGTGATCGGCGACCGGCAACTGCGCGATCGCGGTCGCCTTTCCGGAGCGGTCCCACACCTCGACGTCGTGCGCGAAACGGCCGTAGGTCACCGCATAGGAGTACGGCTTGCGGACCGAGGTCACCAGGATGTGTTCGCCGTCAGGCGAGAGGTCGACCTCGCTGATGACTGCCGGCGCACCGATGGGAGTCACCGCACCGCTTGCAACGTCGACCAGAGCGAGTTGGCTGGTGCCGTAGTACTCGAAGAGCGCCGCGTCGGCCTGGTTTCTCAGCGTGTCCCGCGCCTCATACGTACTGAACTCGCCGCCTCCGGTCGACTCCTGAATTCGAGGTCCCTCCGCGCCGTCGCGGCCGGAGGGAGGCGCGCCGATGCCGTCCGGAACGAGCTTGACCAGGAGACTCTTGTCGTCGGGCAACCACTGGTGCGAGCTGCCCAGCATCGGATTGAGCCGCACGGTCCCGACGCGGTGCGTCGCGCCGTCCCGCCCTCCGGCCCAGAGCTCGACGGCATCGCGCGAGGTGTTGCGGAACGCGAAGCTCACGCCGTCCGGCGCCCACACGAAGCCGTCCGCGCAACCGCCGGCCGGCAGGGCGATCGGCGTCTCGCGGCGCGTGGAGGTGTCCACGACGGAGAGCGTCTGCGCGCACGGTGCGACA
>DATFUW010000573.1:0-2495 GCA_035260605.1 Thermoanaerobaculia bacterium
GCTGGTGCGGATGGCGAACCATGATTCCATGCTCGTGGACGGCGCGACCAGCCTGCCGTCGGAGGATCTGACGAAGGTGCTGGGGCTCGTGCGCGTCAGGCACGACATCGACTTCTCGAACTACAAACTGAGCACGATCGAGCGCCGCATCCGGCGCCGCATGGCCCTGCGGCGCGCCAACAGCATCACCGAGTACGTGGACATGCTCCGCCAGGACCCGGCCGAGCTCGAACAGCTCTACGGTGACCTGCTGATCCGCGTCACCGGTTTCTTCCGCGATCCGGAAGTGTTCGATGCGCTGCGCAACGAAGTCTTCCCTGCGCTGATCCACGAGCGGCGCGAGGACGAGCCACTGCGCGTCTGGGTGCCCGGATGCGCCACGGGCGAAGAGGCCTATTCGATCGCCATCGCACTGCTCGAGGCGGCTCGCGGGAGCGGGCTCTCCTCTTCGATCCAGATCTTCGGGACCGACGTCAACCAGGAGGTGGTCGAACGCGCGCGGGCCGGCATCTACCCGGAGAGCATCGCCACCGAAGTCTCTCGGGAACGCCTGCGCGGATTCTTCAATCGCATCGACGGCGGCTATCGGGTGAGCAAGGAAGTCCGCGACTGCTGCATCTTCGCGCGGCAGAACCTGACGCGCGACCCGCCGTTCTCCAGGCTCGATCTGATCAGTTGCCGCAATGTAATGATCTACTTCGGAAGCGTGCTTCAGAAGAAGGTCCTCTCAATCTTTCACTACGCGTTGCGGCCCGACGGATACCTGCTCCTTGGCACGTCGGAGACGATCGGGAACTTCGGCGACCTGTTCAGCATGGCCGACCGCAAGCACAAGATCTATCGCAAAGCGATGGGCTCCGCGGGGTCGCAGACCGACTTCCTGATGTCGCTTCCCGAGGCCGCTCCTCCGGTCAGGGCCGGCGAGATCGAGCCGGCGCCGGTCAACGCGCTGCTGCGCGAGGCCGATCGCGTGCTGCTCGACCGGATCAGCCCGGCCGGCGTGCTGATCAACGAGAACATGGAAATCCTGCAGTTCCGCGGGCGCACGGCCCCCTTCCTGGAGATCCCTCCGGGCGCCGCGAGTTTTAATCTCCTGAAGATGGCGCGCGAAGGACTGCTGTCCGATCTGCGCCGGGCAGTGTTCACCGCTCGGAAGAAGCAGGCGCCCGACCGGCGGGAAGGGATCCGCATCCGGACGAACGACCACACCATCACCATCACCATCGAGGCCATTCCCTTCATCAGTCACACGCACGAACCGTTCATGCTCGTGCTCTTCGAAGAAAACGCGCGCGAGAAGGTGCCCCGCCGGACGGGGAAACGGCAGAAAGCGGAGCCCGTCCCCAGGCAGATCCAGCGCCTCAAGCGCGAGCTGGAAGCCACGCGTGAGTACCTGCAGGCGATCATCGAAGAGCAGGAGACGATGAACGAGGAGCTGCGCTCGGCCAACGAGGAGATTCAGTCGAGCAACGAGGAACTGCAGAGCACGAACGAGGAGCTGGAGACGGCCAAGGAGGAGCTGCAGTCGAGCAACGAGGAACTGACCACGCTCAACGAGGAACTGGAGAACCGAAACCAGGAGCTGGCGCGCGTCAACAGCGACCTGATCAACGTGCTCTCCTCGGTGGAGATCCCCATCCTGATGCTCGATTCGCAGTACCGCATCCGGCGGTTCAATCCCAGCGCGCAACAGATCCTAAACGTGCTGCCCGCCGACATCGGGCGGCCGATCAGCGATCTGAAGATGTCGCTGAACGTCGATGACATCCGCAAAGTCGTCGACGAGGTGATCGAGAAGCTCGAGGTCCGGGAGATGAGCGTCGAGGACGACAGCGGACGGAAGTTTTCGCTCCGCGTCCGCCCCTACCGGACGACCGACAACAAGATCGACGGTGCGGTGCTGGCGCTGATCAACCTCGAGGAATTCGGAAAGCAATGACGCCGGCGCCGGCGATCAGGGATCCGCTCCCGTCCTGATCGATCGAATCCGCTCTCAGCGCCGCCGCACGCCCGCCCGCACGCGTTCCATCTTCGCTCGGACGAACTCCAGTTGGGCGATCAGCTCGTCGACTTCGTCGCCGAGATCCAGGAGTTTCCCACGGCTGGCGCGCCGTGGCTCCCTCGGGCGCTCCGCCGCCAGGTCCCGCCACAACCGCACGCGCCCGTCGTGGTCGAGGCCGCCAATGAGGGCGAGCAGCGGATCCTTGATCTCGGCCTCGCCGCCGATCAGATCCCGAGGACTCGCGTTCAGGATGCGGGAGAGGACGAGAAAGAGGCCGAGGCCCAGCCCCTGCTTGTCGCGTTCGATCCGGGAGAGGGTGGCCACACTGATCTCTGCGAGATCGGCCACTTCGCTCAGCGAAAGCCGGCGAGCAGTCCGGGCCAGCCGGATTCGTTCGCCAACACTCACGGTGGATGGCATGTTGACAAAATCCGTGACGTTCGAATTCAAAATTCGGTTCCGGCTTTCGAGCATTTCACTGCTTGCAAGAGCA
>DATFUW010000574.1:0-2451 GCA_035260605.1 Thermoanaerobaculia bacterium
CCCGACACGAGGGGATATCCGGCGGGCACCGGCGATCCGATCGAAACGACTGGCCTCACGTGGTCGTACGAGAAGTAATCGAAATCCTGCGGCGAGGCCTGCACGTTCGGCGGCGACTGTGTATCGCGCGTGCCCGAGACAGTCACGCGATAGAACGAGGATGGCTGGACGGCGACACCCGACGGCGCAACGACGAGTGTCGCCGCACTCAGCGGATCGATCGACAGTTCGACCGGGATTACCAACACTGGATTTCCGTGCGCCGCGTCGAGTTGCTCGACCTTCGCCACGCCTCCGTTCCCGGGCTGAAACGAGACGATGTCGATCGCTTTGTTGAACCGCAGGCGGAAGGTCGCGCCATCTGCGATCGGCAGCTCGACCGGCGGATCGACACTGATGACCCGCGGCTCGGTGTAATTGACCGTGGTGAAACTGCTGCCGACCGGCGCCGGGATCGTGTGGCCGGCGAGGTCCTGCACATTTCCGCTGATCGCGATGCGGTAGACCACATTGCTCTTCAGAAGCGCCGTGGGGGCGATGCGCACGCGGAATTCCCCGCCGCCGACCTCACTCGTGACCGCCGTCGGCGCCACGGTTTGATCGTCGGTGGCCACCAGTTGGAAGAATGCCCGGGAGACGTACGGAGGGGCCACCGGCTCGCTGAAGGTGACGACCATGTTCGCGTTCGGCGAGACGCTGTTCGCGTTGTTCGGCGGATCGATGTTCACCACCCGCGGAGGCGTGGCATCCAGCCGCACCCGCGGCATGGAGAGCGTTCCGCTCGAGCCGTCCGGAAGCGTCTCGTCCGCCAGAACCGCCCCGATGGTCACGTCGTCCGGCCCGAACATGGTCAACGTGAGAACCGTGCCGGCGACCGGGATCCCGTCGAAGCGGTAGTGTCCGTCGTCGTCGGTCCGCGACTCGAGGTGCAGCGGAGCCGAAAGTGCGGTGCCGCTCGCATCGAGTTTGACGCGTGTGCCGGCTGACGGGCCTCCCTCCTCCGCGTCGGCGAACCCTTCGATCGAAACGCGATTGCCGAGCTGGACGTTCAGCACCAGCGGCGTCGTCGCGCTCTCGAGCGCTCCGCTGGCCGAGGCGGAGAGATTCGACGAAGAGACCTGGACGCCGATCGCGCCGAGCGCAAATCCTCCGCCGGCCGCGCTTCCGTCCGCATCGGTGTAGATCGTGGCGATCCTGTTCGGCGCCGAGATCGTCACGCGCGCGTTGACCTCGAGCGCCGGGTCGCCGGCGGCAACGTGGACCTCGACACGCCCGGAGGCCGGCAGGACCAGCGCAACGCTGCCGTCGTACGTGCCGGCCGCGAATCCGCCGTCGTAGCGAACGGTGCGCTCCTCTCCACCCAGCTCCTTCCCTTCCACGTGGTACGACGCGCGCGGAAAGAGTCTGGCGAACGTGAGATCGTTTCCCTGGAGCTCGCGCCGGTACGGGGTCCCGTTCTGCGTGACGACGACATCGGCCATCGGAGCGAGCACTCCCGCGTTGCCCGCATCGTCCGGTAGATAGACCTTCACATGGAGCGTCGCCGTCTTTTCGAGCGCGAGTTGAATCCCGCTGCGCTCCGGAAAGAGTTTGCTGATGAACAGGTCACCGAGCGGGATGGCGTGGCGGCCGCTGTCGAGATCGATGGCATCCAGATGGAACGTCCCCTCGGGGACCCCTTCGAAAAAGAACTCCCCGGCGCCGCCGGTCGACGCCGTGGTGTTCATGGCGGCGGCATTGAGGAAGACGGGCGCCCCCTTCACCGGGGGAGGAGGAGCGATGTCGCCATCGACGAGCGTCCCCGAGACGCGGCCGAGGAGGTCGAGTGTGACCTGAACGGGAGCGATTGCGTCACGGGCCAGCCGGAAAACCGCGCTCGTCCCCGATCTTCCGACGCGCTTCGACGTGGCGATCACCGAGTAGTCGAAGCTTCCGGCCGGAACCGCCTCGAACACGGTGATCCCGTTCTGGTCCGTGGTCGAGAAATCGAATCCCTGGCCGCCGCGAAGGAGCGTGACCTCCGCGAACGGCACGCGAGCGAACCCGTTGTCGGGGTCGACGACGGTGACACTCACCGAGCCGGTCCCGCCACTTGCCAGCTCGAGCGTGACGTTCGTCTGATCGTCCTCTTCGAACCGAATCTCGCCCTGCCAGTCGCCACGCTCCTCCTGATGGATCGGCGAGGCCGCGGAGACACGGACGCCGCCGGCAAAGACGTTGTTGATGAAGAACGCGCCGTCGGAGCCGGCAATCAGCGGGTCGGAGGGAGAACCGAACGAGCGGTTCGGCCATGCCAGCTCGCGCGCCCAGTAGTGCGCCAGCGGGACCCGCGCGCCGCTCGCGTCGACGATCGCTCCTTCGACGCTCCCCTGCTGGTGCATGAGCACCACGATTCCGGACACCGGCCCGCCGGTACGCGGCGTGGCACCATCGGCGAATCCCATGCGGTCG
>DATFUW010000575.1:0-5323 GCA_035260605.1 Thermoanaerobaculia bacterium
TTCGCCGGTTCAATCGTCGCCGCGGCGATCTTCCCGCCGTCGAGGTACCACACCTCCTTGCCGTCGGGCGAGAATTGCAGCCCGCGTTTGCGCCCGCGGCTGCTGGTGAGCTGCTTCGGCACCGCCGGCTCCTCGGCCAACTCGTCGATCGAGTACGCGTAGACGTTGGAGTCGTCGCCGATGTCGCCCACAAAGGCGATCCATTTGCCGTCAGGACTGATCGTCACCTCGCGCATGTCGTAGCCGAGAGGAAGGAGGTGGATGCGGTTGCGAATGCCGTCGAAGTCGATCGCCACGTCGACCGCCTTCTTTTCGGCCGGGGTGGTCTCGCTGACGCTCTTCGACTCCGCGCTCTTCGCCGCGACAGGTTTGGTTTCGAACAGGTCGAGGAAGCGCTCCTCACGGAACTTCGGCGTGGCGGGGACCAGATCGATGTGCGCGATCTGCTGCGCCTCGGTGCGCTGCCCCGTGACCATCATCAGGAACTTGCCGTCGGGACTCCACTCCAGCGAGTCGCCGTTGACGTTGGCCAGGAAGGAGACGGCGCGCGGCGTGCCGCCTGCCGCGGAGACCGCAAAGACGTTCGTGATGAGGCTCGGCTCGTTGTCGAAGTACGCCAGCCATTTCGAGTCGGGCGACCAGGTGAAGGCCCCCTCGCCGACGAACGGCCGGCGGTCGAAGTGGCCGCCGGCGACGGTGCGGGTCTGGCCCGTGACGAGATCGAGGACCACGAGGTACCGATGATCGCGCTGGAAAGCCAGCAGCTTGCCGTCGGGCGAGAACTTCGGGATGGCGTCGGAACCGCCGCCGGTGGTGAGCTCCATTTCCTTGCCGGTGGTGAAGTCGTAGCGGACGATGTGCTCCGTGCCGCTGCGGTCGGAGCAGTAGACGACCGACTTGCTGTCGGGGGCCCAGGCGAGGTTCGACTCCGCTCCGGGCGTGTCGGTGATGCGCGCGGCCTCGCCCGGCTCCTTCGCCGCGGCGGCGAAGACGTCGCCGCGGGCGATGAACGCGAATTTCTTTCCGTCGGGCGAGAGTGCGAAGTCGGTGAAGTGATCGTGAAGGGTCCGGTGCTCGATCGGCTGCGCGGCGGCTGCCCCCTCGAGCTTCAAGGGAATTTGCGCGGCCGTTCCGGTCGCGGGATCGAGTTTCCAGATGCCGAGGCCGCGCTCGAAGACGATGGCCGAGCCGTTGTAGGAGATCGAGGGCCACAGCACGCGTCCGTTGGTGAATTTCGTCACCGCGTGCGCGTCGTCGGCGCCGGGCGTCAGGACCCAGATGTTCTCGTTGCCGCTGCGGTCGGACATGTAATAGAGGTGCCTGCCGTCGGGCGACCACATCGGCCAGATCTGTTTCGCGCCGTCGCCGGCGAGCTGGCGGCAATGGCGCGTGGCGAGATCGTCCATGAGCCAGAGCTGCGATTCGTCCATGTGGCTCCGCCCGTGCCGCCACCACATCCAGGAGTCGCTGCCGTAGCCGACGAAGGCCACCGATTTGCCGTCGGGCGACGGTGCGGCGTGGTACTCGTTGAGCATCCGCTCGTCGGTGACCATCATCGGCGTGCCGCCGGCCTCGGCGACGCGGAAGATGTCGTTGGCGCCGGTGTCGCCGGAGCGGCCGTTCGAGGAGAAGTAGATCCACTTGCCGTCGCGCGACCAGGAGTCGAGTGCGTCGAGGCCGTCATCGTACGTGAGCCGGTGTGTCTGCCCGTTCTGGAGATCGAGGACGTAGATGTCGCCGTTGCCGCTGCGCGTGGAGATGAACGCGAGCGAGGTTCCGTCCGGGGAGAAGAGCGGGCGCGACTCGGCGGCCGGGTCGGCGACGAGGATTCGCGCGACTCCGCCCGCGGCCGGCGCGGTCCAGAGATCGCCGTGTGAGACGAAGACCACAGTCTTGCCATCCGGCGAGAGCGACGGTTCGAACAGAGCCGGCTGCGCCTGGAGCGTGGAGGCGAGGAGGAGGGCGGTCAGAACGATGCGCATGATGCGCGGTATTCTAACCAGAGGAGCTCACATGTCCTTGCGCCGCACCGGCACCGGGAGGGGTGTAGCATTCTGTCCCATGCCACGGCTCCTCCTCCCGCTTCTCGTTCTTCCACTGCTCATGGCGCCGGCGGCGTTTGCGCAATCGTCCGCGGAATTCGGCCGGTACTCGGCCGGGCAGCTCGATCTCGTGCCGAAGGCGTCGAACCACATGTCCGGATCGCTTGGACTGACGTTTTCCGGATTCGGCCGCGGCGAAGGGGCGACGTTCGGCGGCGCGCTGGTCCGGGACCGCGTCTTCTTCTTCGCCAGCGCCGACCGGGACGAGTTCCGGCTTCCCACGGTCGCCGCCGCCGCCGCTCCGCAATTCAGCAGCTCGGTATTCGCGAATCTCGGCGACCGAAATACGCTCGGCGCATCGTTCTCCGATCAGAGAGCCTCTTCGCCGCTGACCATTCCGTCGTCATTTCTGTCGCTGCACTACACCGGAATCGTCTCACCGAACATGTTCGTGACGGCGAGCGTGTCGCAGAAGCGATGAAGACTTATGAACGATGAACGATGAACTCGCCTCCGGATTCATTCGTGGCCGTAGCTGACCACTCGCGCGAGTTTCCAGACTGTCCCCCTCGCGTCTCCAGACATGGACGAACTCGAACGTTCCGCAGTCTTGTTGTCCTCGCTCCTCATGGCAGAAACGATGCGTTCGCGGCGAATGCCGTCGTTCTTCGCAAAAGTGCTCGGAAGCTCTCCCTGACGTCGGCGAATGATTGAAGGCCCTCCGGGAAAGATTCCGCGGGTGTCGCCCTCGGTCCCGGGTTTCATCGCCAGACGGGCCGCGCTTCCCGCAACGACTCGAGGTAGGTGTCGTACGGCGTGCCGGTCGTGAGGCTGGCGATCATGTTGAAGGCGAACAGCAGGATCGCGGTGATCTCCAGGATGCCGGAAACGGGCAGCCAGGCCCAGGCGGCGCTCGCGGTGTGGCCGTAGGCGAGGACCTGCGAGCTGACGCGCAGCGTGCAGCCGATGTTGATCATCAGCAGCGAGGCGAACATCACCCGGGTGCTGAACAGCCGCCGCACGCCGAAGAAGGCCGGGAGAACGCGCGAACCGATGCAGAAGACGGTCACGACCATGAAACCGACGGTCAGCGCGTGACGCGCGGCGCCGGTGAATCCACCGCCGGCAAACGTGGCGGTGAATGCCAGGGCGGCCGCGATCAGCATCCAGGCGAACGCGATCCGCAGGAACGTCCCCACGCTGGGATGGACGCCGCGCAGTTTCGCGGGCTTGAGCGGCGGCTCGAAAATGCGCAGCGCGATCACGTACATCACGCACGCCGCTCCGATCACCGCGGCCGAGTTGATGGCCGCGCCGGCGAACAGCAGTCCGACCGACGGGAGCATCAGCGGTTTGAATGATTTCCGCAGGCCCAGCAGCGGCGGGATCCAGCGGGTGCCGTAGCCCCAGATGAACGGCACGATGAACGCCCAGGTGACGCCGGTGAGAAACCGCTGGTTGAAGGCGTACGGAAAGATGAGCGTGCGGAGCGATTCGTAGAGGTTCACCGCCAGCACCGCGATCATCCCCGCTGTCGCCAGTTCGATCATCAGGAGTGAGCTGCGCCAGTTCTGCTGCTTCACGCGCGGACGGGGAAGGAAGACGGTGAGGAAGAAGATGACGGCGGCGGCCAGCTCCATCGCCGCGGCCAGTGGGAAGAGGACGCGCCACTGCCACTGCGTGATCCCCACGGCCCAGCGCAGCGCGACGCCCGCGGTCCAGAGCGACCAGACGGCCCAGGCGATGCGGATCGGATTCGAGGTCAGCCGCAGACGCGGGATCGTGTAGAAGCCGACGCCGAGGATGAACGTGCCGAGCCAGCCGAAGATCTGCGCGTGGCCGTGCGCCTGGATCCCCGCCGGATCGGCTGCCGAGGAGGCGTGCTTCGCGCTGATGGTCAGCAGGTTCATCACGCCGAAGAACGTCCCCGGCAGGAGCATGAAGAAGATCCCGGTGGCGATGTAGGCCAGGAGCAGATGCGAGAGGCTCCGGTCGTACGGTTCGGACAGCGAAGTGCAACGCGCCATGGATCAAGGATGGGGCGCCGGATGTGCCGGCGACATGACATTTGTCATGCCATTTGCCCATTGGCGTGGGTTTCGTCACTGCGGGGTGTGAGCGGCGCCGTTGCCGCGGCGAGGCGGGTTGCAGAAGATCGATCCATGAACATCGAACCGTTCCGTATCAAAGCCGTTGAGCCGATCCGCTTCACCACGCGCGCGGAGCGCGAAGCCGCGCTGGAGCGCGCCGGGTACAACGTGTTTCAGCTCCGCGCCGACGAGGTCATCATCGATCTGCTGACCGACTCCGGCACCGGCGCGATGTCGTCGGCGCAGTGGGGCGCCTTGATGCAGGGGGACGAGTCGTACGCCGGGAGCCGTTCGTTCGAGCGCTTCCGCGACGTGGTGCACGACCTCACCGGCTACGAGCACATCATTCCCACGCACCAGGGGCGGGCGGCGGAGCGGATTCTCTTCCACTCCATCCTCCAGCCGGGCGATCTGGTGCTGAACAACATCCACTTCGACACCACGCGGGCGAACGTCGAAGTGGAGGGGGCCGAGGCGCGCGACCTGGTCATTCCCGAGGGGCGGCTGCCGGCGTTCGTGCATCCGTTCAAAGGGAACATGCATCTCGAGGGGCTGGAGTCGGTTCTGCGCAGCGAAGGCGACCGGGTGCGGGTGGTCATGGTCACGGTGACCAACAACTCCGGTGGAGGGCAGCCGGTGTCGCTGGAGAACCTCCGCGCGGTGCGCGAGATTGCCCATCGTTACGGGAAGCAGTTTTTCCTGGATGCCTGCCGCTTCGCGGAGAACGCCTGGTTCATCCGCCAGCGGGAAGAAGGGCAGCAGAACCGGACGCCGAAACAGATCGCGCAGGAGATGTTCTCGCTGGCCGACGGCTGCATCATGTCGGCGAAGAAGGACGGGCTGGCGAACATCGGCGGGTTCCTGGCGATGAACGACAACGCGCTGGCGCAGAAATGCCGCAACCTGTTGATCCTCACCGAGGGATTTCCGACTTACGGCGGCCTCGCCGGCTACGACCTCGAGGCGATCGCGCGCGGCCTGGAGGAAGTCGTCGAGGAATCGTATCTGCGCTATCGCATCGCGCAGATCCAGTATCTCGCCGACAAGCTCGTGCTCGACGGGATCCCCATCGTGCAGCCGCCGGGGGGACACGCCGTCTACATCGATGCCGCGCAGATGCTGCCCCACATCCCGCCGCTCGAATATCCCGGGATCGCGCTGGTGAACGCGCTCTATCTCGAAGCGGGGATC